>JAOZQN010000394.1 GCA_029932195.1 Bacteroidales bacterium
GATTACTACATTAAAAATGTCCAATTTTACAAACCAACTTTTTGAGGTCTGAATTAAAAACAAACCAATATCATAAATTATGTCTAAATCAAAAAATATTAAAAGAATGAGACTTCTTAAAAAGAAGAAAAACGAAAGAAGACAACTTGAAAACTCTAAAAATATTCCAGAAAGTGTAAATAGGTTAAAAAGTAAAATAGAAAAACGTGGAGAGTCTAAAATTACTTATAATAAAGATGGAAAAATAAAGGTCTCAGAGCTTATTCCCGAAATGGTAAGTCCTTTGATGGATATGACTGAAAATTTTGAGCAGGAAAAAAGAGTTATTGGATTAGGAGTTATGGCGTGGAATATAGGTGTTGTGAAAATTACACAAGGAGAAAAAGAAATGAATAAAATGTTTAAAAAGTTAAAGGAAGAGATGCCAAATGAAGTTATTGATATGATAAAAGTATATGTAGAAGTAAAATGCACAGAATACAAAGAATATAATCAATTTATTCATAGTTATGATTTTACCGAAACAAGCTCTACTATGAATCATTTAACAGTGGCTCATAGTGAGTTATAAGTAGCTAACTATATATAATCAACTCCTTTATACGGAATGTTTTATTGTTCTACTTCGTTAAAAAATATTTCCGGAGCTAAGGCTATGCAAAGATTTTTTGCCTTGCAGAACAAAAAAATATCCTCGTCAAAAGTGCCGATTATATATGGCTACCTACTTAATGGAAGATAAAAGTTTTTAAAGCATATATTAATGAAAATAGAAAAACATAGCGACATAGAAATTGTTTATTTGTATAAAAAAAATGCAGATAAAAAATTAATAGGAGAGTTATATCAACGATATACTACTTTTGTTTTTCTTATTTCTATGAAATATATGAAAAATGAAGACGCAAGTCAGGATATTGTTATGCAGGTGTTTGAAAAATTATTTGAGGATTTGAAAAAATATGAAGTCAAAAATTTTAAATCGTGGATATACTCGGTTACAAAAAATCAGTGCTTGTTAAATTTGCGGAAATTAAAATCGGAAACCAGTAAACAAAAAGAATTTAAAATAAATTCGGAAATTATTATGGAATCCAACGAAGATTTTAATCTAACAAACAAAGACCCGAAAGAACAAGAATTACAAAAATTAGAACAAAGCATAAAACAATTAAAAGAAAAACAACGAATTTGTATAGAATTATTCTTTTTGCAAGAAAAAAGCTACAAAGAAGTTGTAGAAATTACTGGTTTTGATATGAAAAAAGTAAAAAGTTATATCCAAAACGGAAAACGAAAACTGAAAATGATGATGGAGAATTAGTTGTGAGTTGCGAGTTGCGAGTTAAAAGTTAAAAGTTTCGCAAAGCAATGTAAACTTGACAACCCGTAACTTGAAATTTGAAACCTGAAACTTGAAACCCGCAACCTGAAACCTGAAACTTGTATCATGAAAAATATATACCAACATACAGACTGTCTGACTGATGAGACTATAATTAGTTATCAGAAAGATGAGCTTTCGCAAAAAGAGAGGAACAGAGTGGAAAATCACTTGTTGGACTGCGAAATGTGCCAAGATGTTTTGAACGGAGCTGCTGAAATGAAAAATATTGATGAATTACCAATTATTATTGAAACTCTAAACGACAAAATAAACGAAAAAACAACAAACAGACGAAAATTAATTGGATTTAGACAACTAAAATATATTGGGCTTGCAGCTTCAATTGTAATTCTTGTAGGATTATCAATATTTTTAGGACGAGAATTAAAAAACTCGCAGAATATGGCAATGAGCGAAAATGTAGAATTTTCAAAATTGGATTTTGAAAATAAAAAAAGTTATGACAAAACAGCCCCCTCAGAACTAAACAAAGAAGAAGAAATAGTAACAGACACAAATTTAGAACAAGTAAAAGAATTAATAGATAGTAAAGGAATTTCAGATGTTGTAGAAATTATTGAAGACGATTTAAATAGCGAATCAGATATAGTTTTTGACAATGAAAATATAGACGAAGAAGATTTTGATGAAGATATAAACGAAGAAAACCTAAATAAAAATACAGAAGAGGAAACGCTAGAAAGAACAACAGAAAATCAAAATAAAAGAAAAATGAGAACCGAAGATGTTAATTTTGGAACTGTTACGGAAGCCGAAATTGTAACAGGGGACGTAGCACTTGATCACGTTGTTGTTATGGAAGAAAGCATGCCAACTATTGTAGAAGATGAAAATATCTCTCATAAAGAAAAAGGTAATAATTTGTGGAATGGCAAAAATGTTTGGACAAAGAATAAAACAAAAAAAGCAGATACACAAGCTACTATCATAAATGACTTTACTAATTCCTCAACTCTTGTTTATACTGCAAGAAATTATCAAGAGGTTGGTGATTATTCTAATTCTATGGTCTATTATGATAAAATTTTAGAAGATAAAAACGACCCATATTATTACGAAGCAAAATATAACAAAGCAAAAATACTTATAGAAGAAAATAAAAACGACGAAGCTCTCGTAATTTTAAAAGAATTATCAAAAGAAAAAAACAATTATCAAGACAGTGCAAAAGTCTTAATTAAAAAAATAAAAAAATAGATTTAAAACACTTTCCAACGTGCCTTTTGGCACTTGGAAACGTGTTAGTAAAGACAAATTATTTTCTCCATTTTTGCGACAACTCAAACACATGCGTTAAAATATCTTTTTCCGTTTGGTCAAGGTCTATATTGCGGCGTTTCATTACTATTTCTGCCACTTCAAAAACCTTGTTAATTTTATATTCCGTAAAACCAGATGCTCCTCCCCACGAAAACGATGGAATAAAATTTCGTGGAAATCCTGAACCGTAGATATTTGCCGATACTCCAACAACCGTTCCTGTATTAAACATGGTATTTATTCCGCATTTTGAATGGTCTCCCATAATTAATCCGCAGAACTGCAAGCCCGTTTTGGCAAATCGTCCTGTGCCGTAGTCCCAAAGACGAACTTCTGCATAATTATTTTTCAGGTTAGAATTATTTGTGTCTGCACCAATATTGCACCACTCGCCAATTACCGAATTACCTAGAAAACCGTCGTGTGCTTTACTGGAATAACCTGTTATTACACAATTATTTACCTCGCCACCAATTTTAGAAAAAGGTCCAATAGTTGTTGCTCCGTAAATTTTTGCCCCCAATTTTAAAACAGAACTTTCACACATCGCCAGACTACCACGAACAATTGAGCCTTCCATTATTTCGGCATTCTTGCCAATATAAATATATCCACCAGATGGATTTAAAATTGCACATTCTATTTTTGCTCCTTGCTCTACAAAAATATTTTCTGCCTCAAAAACTCTGTTAGTTTTGCTTATTTCTACTGATTGTCTGCCTTTTGTTAAGAAAATAAAATCATTTTTTATTTCCTCATCGTTTTTACTGAAAATATCCCAAGTATTTTTTATTTCGGTAAACTCTCCTTCAAATTCAAATTTTAATGATAATTTAATATCTGAAAAATCAAACTGTTCTGCAGCCAACTTATCTAATTTTAAAGCCAAAACAAGTCCGTTTTTTTCCAAAACTTGATTTAACTTTAATTCTTTTATAGCTTCAACCAATTTTAAATTAGGAATTATAGAAGAATTTATCAAAATATTTTCTGCTTCAAATTTTGCTTTAAATTTTGTTTTCAAATAATCTTTTGTAATATTTGAAACATTGGTATTCAATAATCTATTCCACTTTTCTTTAATTGTTAAAATACCAACTCGCAGTTCCGAAACAGGACGAGTATAAGTTAGTGGAAGTAAACTATTCCAGTTATTGTTATCAAAAAGTATGTAATTCATTTTTCATTAATTTTTTTTAGTATATTATTCACCCTCTCACTTTAAGTGAGAGGGTGAATTTAGTTTATGAAATTAATTTTAACAAAAATAAAAAAAAAGAATGAAAAACAGGTATCCACCAGTCATTCATTCTTTATTTTTATTTTCTTATCCTAATTTATGGAGCTATAGAAACTGTTGTTCCATTCTGAGTAACAGTATATTCACCATCACATTCGCCTGCACCAAAATCAATTGTAAGAACGTCTCCTGTTTCTGGTTTTGTTATAGTAAATCTGCCAGATACAGGTTGTTTGTATTCGCAAGCAAAATCTTTAACTAAATTTTCACCAAGTGTAGTGTATGAACTACCACCTCTACCAACTCCTGCATATTCAGAGTTAATTTCAATTTTGTCATCTTTTCTAATACGTCTTGTTAAAAATCCGCTAAGCCATTTTACTGTTCTTGTTCCACTCCAAGTAATTTCTTTTCCGTCGGGGAAACTTAGTTTCATTCCTGTTGCAGTTAGCTGATGTCTTGGTTTTAAGTTTTCTAAACCAAGAAATTCTATTTTTACTTCGCCAGTAAGAACCACATCGTCGCGAGAAAAATTATTAAAAGTAGTTGTTACAATTTTAGTTTTGTCTTCAAACCAATTTCCTGCAAAAGTAGTTATAATCTGTCCTTTTCTAATAACTCCGTCTCCTGAATCACAACCAGTTGAATCAAAAGTTAAAGTTAAACGGAAAGTTCCATCTTCCAATGTATCAATAACTCTGGTAAAACACTCATCTGTTGTATCCTCCAAGAACGATTTTCCTCCATCTCCACTGGTGTTGTTACTTACGAGTGCAAATACATCTCCAAGAGCATTTTCTGCACGTGCATTATCTTCTGCTGTTTCTGTATCAGGTTTAAACTCTTCTTGGCAAGCCGTAAGAAATGCTCCAAATACAAAAATTAATACGAAAATTTTCAAAAAATCTTTTTTCATTTTAAACTGGGTTTTTAGGGTTAATTATTTTTGGTTTCTAATATGTAAGTTGCAATTTATCCTGCAACAAACAACTATACCTAATTAGATATACTTATTAGACGTTTTTTTTAATAAAAAGTTGCATTTTTTATTTTTTTATAATTTGCGTTCTTTAACAAAGTGAAAAACTATGGCCAAGCAGTAGTTCAATATTTGTGTGGTTTGTTAGTGTAATTCGTTCGTGCATAGGACAGTGTCCTATGTTTTTACGTGGCAGGCTTTCAGCCCGAAGGTAAGGTGTTAATAATTTGATGTTTTTTTTAAAAAAGTTCGTTATATTACTGACACTAACCCGTTGTATCAAAAAACTATCTCGCTGACTCTACTAAAATACGCAGTTGTGTCAAATAATTATCCCATTAGCTCTGCTAAACCTCCCATTACATCAGAAAACTATCCCGCTACCTCAACTAACAAGCTCGTTGTTTCAAATAATTATCCCGCTAACTCTACTAACTGTTATATGGCACTATAGTAGTAGTTAGAAATGCTCGCTATGGTGTTAGAAATGCGGACTATAGGTGTTAGAAATGCCCGCTATGGTGTTAGAAATGGTAACTACAGATGTTAGAATTGCTCGCTACAGTCTTAGAATTGCTCACTATGGTGTTAGAAATACGAACTATAGATGTTAGGAATCCTCGCTGTGGTGTTAAAAATGCTCTTATTTCTATTTTACGAACTTAAAAACAACTAATAACTAGACATTTAAGCACAAAAGCGACAATCAATAATCTTGCCTGCAAGGGTAAGGAAAAAACCGTAGAGACGTGATTTGTCACGTCTTATTCAGCAAATAAACGTAATACCCCTCTGTCTAAAGACATGATAAATCACGTCTCTACGAATATATGTAAAATATAATATTCCCATGTTACATATTCAACACTTTCCAACGTGCTATTTTTATTGCCAAAGGCAATAAAAATAGGA
>JAOZQN010000919.1 GCA_029932195.1 Bacteroidales bacterium
GAACTTGAAATAAATAAAACATAGTTAATAACTTTTATGCCAATTTAGGTTTAAACCGTCTGCAAAGTCTTCTGACCATAAAGTAGTTTGTGCTGTTCCTGCCAAAGCAAAAATTGCAATTGCGAAAATTGATAATAATGTTTTTTTCATGATTTTTAAATTTAAAAAGATTAATAGATAGCCTTTCAAAAACGATATGCTTTTGAAAGGCTTTTGTTTTGTTTATTTTTTAATGAATTTATTGTTAGATATACCTTCTTGTGTTTGAACTTGTAAAATATATAATCCGTTTTGTAGATTAGAAACATCAACAGTATTAGTATTTTTGTTTATTTATTTTACGGTTTTGTCAATCCAACGCTGTTGTGCAGTGACTACAAAAAAATGGTTTACAATTGAGAAATTTTATAATCTATAAATTCTATAATGTAAACCAATTTAACATATTAACAGCTCCAAAATTTCTGTTACTCTATAGTTAGCTGAAATTTATTCCATTGTTCTTCTGCAAAATCTTTAAAAGCCTTTGGTGCATTGGAAAATTCTTCACCAAAAGTTTTGTTGCCACCTTCGGTATAATCATCTCCATAAGAAATTAAACTTTTTCCTCTTACTGGGTATTTGTCTCCATCTTCTAACAACATTAATTTCATATCATAAGGGCTTACATCACTTATACATGCAAGTTTGTATATGTATGAAACTTCATTTATACCATCATTATCTAAGTCTGTAATTTCCATAGAATAAGGCTCAAAGTAAATAACCACATCATACACACAATCTTTTATATAATCAGTTACTTTTCGCGAAAGTCTGTAACCATCACCGTCTTCAATGTAATGATAGCCATATAAGTATGAACTAACTTCATCTACTTCGTATTCGTCTGTTGCTTTTTTTGAAACATATTCTGCTACTTTTGAAACAATAAAATAATTAACTCCATTGTTGTCTTCCCATTTATCAATGGCTACTACTCTGCCTTCATATTCAAGTTCTTCTGGCCAATCCATTATTTTAATATCTGCCATTTCTTGCGAATAAATAAGAACGGTAGAAAAAGTGATAAACAGAACTGTAAAAATTGTTTTTTTCATATTAATAAAATGTTTAAAATTAGTTAAATAATATATTTATGAGTCCACTCCGAGAAGTGTATTTTTGTCAAAAATCAATGCGATACGGATTTTATAAATACAATGAGCATGTCTCATTGCACTTGTTGTAAATGAGTATTTTAAAATTTGTATTTAATATTGAGTTTGGCAAAAAGATGCTTTTCGTAGTGGATACAGGATTTGTAATTACAATAGTTAGGTGTGTTTTTAGAATTGTTTGATTTTTAAGTGTTTATATCGTATTTTTGTGTAGAATACTATTAATTATTTAACGGTTTACAGCCAAATATTGTGATGTAATAACAAATTGTATCAAATGCCGTAGGC
>JAOZQN010000033.1 GCA_029932195.1 Bacteroidales bacterium
ATAATTTTTATCAAAAGTGGCATTAGTTTATAACAAAGTTAACCTATAATTATTATCAAAATCTCCTTTGGCATAATAAGGAGTTTCGTTATAAGACTTCCATAAGTCCCAGTCTCCTTGCATATCTGCCTGTGTTGGTTTATACCAAATATGTTGTTTTAAATATTCTACGTATGTATTAATTGTTTTTATTTCCTCCGCTATTTCATTATTTGTTTTTTGCAAATTTTGATTTAAACTATTTAAGTTCGTTATATTATTTTGTGTATTATTATTTTCAGTTTTTATTTCTTCAATCTCTTGTAAAAGTATTTGAATAGTCTGTTCTTGTTTGTTAATTATCAAAAAAAGACTATCAACCTTCATGTTTAAAGTTTCTATCTGCTCTTTTTTATTTTGTGCAAAACAAGAGAAAGAAAGTAACAATATTAGTATAGTAAAATTTATTTTTTTCATTATTTTATTTTTTAACGATTGACTATAAGTAGTTTAAGTTACAAAAACTTCTCCAACTTATTCGGGGTGCGACTCAAAGTCGCACTCCGAATATACCGAGATATAAATACTCAAAAAACGCTTTAACTGTTTTCGCTTTGTTGTGCAGCGTTTGCCATAGTTGTTGTGCGAATTGTTTTTAATTCAATATTTGTGTTGTGTTGGTCAACCCATGTTCCTATTAAAAACACGTCAACTAACCAACCTATGCCGAGTAGCTGTAAGGTAAGAAGATAGAAAACGGCACTGCCCGTTTTCCCAAGATAAAATCGGTGTGCCGAAAATATACCAAGAAATGCCCAAAGTAAAAATGCTGTTGTTTTATTTTTCATGAAAATAATTATTTAGTCCCGTAAGGTTCAAATTAGGGTGTAGAAATGTTAGTTTACAAACCTTTATCAAATATGATAATAAACTTTTATCCTACAAAACTAAATATTTATTTTTTAAAAGACAAAATTATGTCGTTATTATTTTTAATTAAAATAAAGTGTCGTTTTCGTTTTTTTTATTTCTATATATTTGTGCTATTATTGTAGCTCATGCTTGTTATTTAAAAAAAAAATTGTCGTTTTCATTTTTAAGCCCAGCTCTCCCAAAGGAAGGGGGCTTTCTTTTCTAAAGGGAAGTAAAAGTTCAGGCAGGATAAAACTCCCTCCCTTTGGGAGGGCTGGGCTGTTTTTTATTTTTGATAATATCCAAGCATCATAATTAATTCATTTTTCATTTCGTTTCTAAAGCTTTCTGGTTTAAGGACTTCTATTCGCCAGCCAGCAGATAATATTTCCTGACGAAAATCAAAAGTAATATGAACTTTTAATTTTATAATATTGTCTTCATCTTTTCCTTCGGTTTCTAATATTTGTTGCGAATTGTGCAAAGGAACTGCTCTAAGATATTTAGTATGAGTTGGTTCTACGGCTAATATTACTTCCTCGTAAGGGTCGTTGTCTGTTCTTATTCCAAAATATTTATCAAAATGTTGTTCTATATCAAAATTATGTTCTTCAAATTTTTGTTCTGTTAATTCTACTTTTTTTATTCTTGATAATTCAAAATTTTTAATTTGTTTTTCAGCATCTTCTCGCCTGTCTTTGGCAATCAAATACCATCTTGTTTTAAATTCTTTAAATGCAAGTGGTTCTAAATCAAAATCGTCTCGTTCTATTTCCCAATTTTCTTTATAATTAATTTTTATGATATTGTTGTTTTCAATCGCAAAAAATATTTTCGGAATAAATATAGTTCCGTGCAAATTATGTTTTTCTTTTTTTATAAAATTATATTTTCTACCCGAATTTTGCAGAGTTAAAAGATTATATTTAGATATTGCTTGTTCTGTTTTTTCGGTATTTCTAACAATATAATAAACTCCGTCTTTGCGATTTACTTTAATTTTTATTTTATGTTTTAAATATATTTCTTTAATATCTCGTTGAAATGTTCGGCGAGTAATTTTTATTTTGCTATTTTTTTGTTTCAAATATCTAACAATATTTTCGTAGCTTAAATCTTTTAATTGTAATGCATTGATAATCAAATCTAAACGTTGTTCTTTTTCTTTCATAATTAATATATTTGCAATTTTAAATTTTCAACTTATTTTTCTCCAACAAGAATTTTCATTTTTTTATTTGCTTGTATTTCATTTTTAATTTTTATCCAATTGATATTTTCATCTGAGCAATGCAAATTTCCTCGTTTATCTTCTTTTAGTTCTATAATTTTTGTATATTCTGTGTTTCTAAGTTTTTCTAAATCAGCATCATTAATTTGTTCGGTAGAAGGAAAATTATCTAAATATTGATTGTAAATATCCATAAAATTAAGAGCTAATTTTCCTTTGCTATCATATATTTTTGGAAAAAGAACTTGTTTATGACTTTTTGCTTTTATATAAAAATAGTAACTTTCTCTGGTTACAGGAGGTTTTGTTGCTCGTGAATTTTTATTTTTAAAAATAGAACTTGCAACACTATTATTTCCTTGATAAATAGGACATTCCATTGTTACACTCGCATATCCATTTTCGTATTTTGTTTTACCTACTTTTTTCGCATTTTTTAAAACACCTGTTACACTTGTATTTATTTTATCGTTTTCTGTTATAAGATATTCAATAGAGTTTCTACCTTTCTTGCCTTTTGTTGCACTCACAACTTTCATTCCTTTTACCATTTCTAACAAATTACGCTGTGCAATTGCTTTTGCTCCTTGCTCTGCCATCAATTCTGCCTGAGCTTCATTTGGATAAGCCACCGTATCCACAACTACTTTTCCTGTGGCAGTAATCATTTGTGTTGTCCAATTTATAGTGCCATTTTCTCCATTTTTTTGCAAGTAATCCTCCTGTGCATAAATGTTTTGGACTGAAAGCAAGATTATAATTATCAATAAAGTTAAATTTAATTTTTTCATTTTTTTTAGATTTTTAAATTAGATAATAAGAGTGTTACAGGTTGCAAGTTGCAAGTTTCGCAAAGCGAAGTAAAGTTTTTCATTAATATACTGAATTAGGTTAAAATTTTCACTTTTTACATTTTGTAATCAATTAATATATAATCTAATAAACTAAAAAGTCGGTATAACTCGTAATTGCTTTGCGAAACCTGCAACCTGTAACATGCAACCTGAAATACTTTGACTTGGGGACAAACTTACTAAATTAAACATTAAAATTAGTTTTTTATTTGATAAAAATATGTATTTTTGGGGTTTTTAACAAATTTTTCTAAAAAAATATTAATATGAAACGAATAAATTTATTCTTGACTATACTATTAGTCGCTGTAACAGTAAATAGTTTTTCTCAAAAACACCCTGATTTTGAGATAATTAAACAATGTAAAACTTCCAAAATAAAGAATCAGCAACGAGCAGGAACTTGTTGGAGTTATGCTGCACTTTCGTTTATAGAAAGCGAAATGTTACGCACAACCAACACCGAATTTGACCTTTCCGAAATTTATATTGTGAGATACGCATATATATCTAAAGCAAAATATTATGTGCAGTTGCATGGCATAGGAAACTTCTCGCAAGGTGGTCAGGCACATGATGTTACCAACGAAATTGTAAATTATGGTTTGATGACAGAAGAAGCCTATTCTGGCTTGGTTGGCAATAATAAAATGCACGACCACAGTAAATTAGAGAAGGATTTAAAAGAATATCTTGACTCCATTATTAAATTAGACGAAATTCCAAAAGACTGGCTTGATGTTTATACAAAAAAATTAGATGAATATCTTGGAATTATTCCAGATTATTTTGATTATAAGTCAAATACACATACACCCAAAGATTTTCAAAATAGTGTTTTAAATTTTAATACTGATGATTATGTTGAATTAACCTCTTATTCGCATCACGATTATTATAAGAGTTTTGATTTGGAAGTCCCAGATAATTGGTCGCACGATTATTATTATAATTTACCAATTGATGAATTTATGCAAGTTATTGATAATGCAATAAATAACGATTTTTCTATCTGTTGGGATGGAGATGTTTCGGAAGAAAATTTTAATCACAAAGAAGGAAAAAGTGAGTTAAAAAAAGGAGACATCAAAGAAATAAAAAAACAAGGAATTCAAGAATATAGACAAGAAACATTTAATAATCAGACAACTACCGACGATCATTTGATGCACCTAACTGGTATTGCAGAAAACAAAAAAGGTGAAAAATATTATATAATTAAAAATTCATGGGGAGACAGCAACGATTTTGGCGGATATTTATATATGTCGGAAAATTTTGTAAAATTAAAAACAGTAGCAATTATGATTCATAAGGATGCTATTCCAGTAGAAATTAGAGATAAAATGAACTTTTAATGAATAATTTTTTAATGAATAATGAACAATGAATAATGAACAATGAATAATGAATAATGAATAATTTTGCAATGCAATCATTTTATTATCAAGCGAAAACCAATTATTAATTGTCTATTATTCATTGTTCATTATTCACTATTCATTATCCATTGTCCATTATTTATTATCCATTGTTCATTATTCATTATTCATTAAAAAATTATTCATTAAAAAATTGTTCATTATTTTATGATAAATTTTAAAGAAAAAAAAATCCAGCAATGGGGAGTTCCATTAATTATTGCACTTATTTTGGCAATTATTATAAAACTGTTTTTTGTGCAAACTTATATAAAAGAAGGCAATTTTATTTTTGTAAATAAGTTTTCTAAAATAAAAGCTAATGATATTGTATTATTTTACAACGATAAAAACATAAATATTAAAAGATGCGTAGCTATTCCGGGAGATATTATTTTTATGAAAAATTCAGAACTTTTTGTAAATAACAATAAGGAGAAATTGACTGATAATATCCTTAAAGCTTACAGAGTTACGGCATTTGACAGCCTTGCAAACGATGCTCTTTTTAATTATTACAAACTTGTAGATAAAGAAACAAATATTAGAACCTACGATGTTGTTATAAACTCTAAAATGTATAATCAAATAATAGAAGATTCTATTATTCAGGATATTAAACCAATAATTAAGAAAGAATATTATGGAAATTTAGATGTTTTTCCACATTCAAAAATATTTCGTTGGAACAAAGATAATTTTGGATTTATTGTTTTACCAAAAAAGAATACAGTTATAAAATTAAATAAAAAAACATACTTTCTATACAAAGAGATTATTGAAAAATATGAAAATAATAAAATAGAAATAAAAGATGATAAATTTTATCTAAACAACAATGAAGTAACAACTTATACTTTTACTCAAAATTATTATTTTATTTTAAACGATAATCGTTCTGATGTTAATGATTCCCGAACTTTTGGCTTAGTTCCTGAAAAAAATATAAAAGGGCAAAAAATATAATATAATGAATAATGGATAATGAATAATGAACAGTGAATTATTCTGTATGTGTCTTAAAAACAGAATTATACAAAATAGAAATGTCGTTCTTTTCCCCCTCGTTACTTATCAGGTGTAAACCAATTATTCATTATTCATTGTTCATTATTCATTACTGACTATTTAACTTTTTAAAATTATGAAAAAGATATTCTTTCTATTATACACTATCCTTTTTTTCTTTGCAGTAAACTCTTCCTTTGCTCAAAAATTAAGCATACAAACGGGGCATTCTTCTACAATTTTAGACCTTAAATTTAGTCCCGATGGAAAATTTTTATTCTCCTCAGGAAAAGATAACAAAGTGATTTTGTGGGATATGGTATCGTCCAAACAGATGAATATTTTTAGCGGGCATAAAAAACAAGTAAATTCTATTGCTGTTCACCCAAGCCTAAATATTATTGCAACTGCTAGCGACGACAAAACTGTAAAAATTTGGGAATATCCGTCAGGAAAACTCATAAAAAACTACAACTTTTTTACCCAAGAAGTAAAATCAGTTGCCTTTAAATCAGATGGAACAGAACTTGCTTGTGGCTCAAACTTTTGCTATCTAATTAATTTAGATACAGATGACTATTATAATCTTCCAACAAAATCTCGCCGACAATTTGATGCAGTAGCATATAGTCCAAACAATCAATACATTGCTTTTGGAGGAAAAAAAGACTATAAAATGGTTATTTACAACCTATATACCAAAAAAGTTATAAAAAAAGTAACTAATAAACCTAATCAAATAATTTTTGATGAAGAGAGTAAAAATGTTTTTACAGCAGGAAATAGAGGTAACATAAGACGTGTATTAGTTGAATCAAAAGGGAGTATGAAAAATTATAATATTCTTGTCGGAAGTTTTTGGGACTCCTTTTATTCAATTGTGCTGAATAAAAACTATTTTATTGGAGCAAATAAGGATAATTTAATTTATGTATATGATAGAAAAAATGGTAAACGCACAGAAATTTTAAAAGCACACAAAGGTGAAGTTAGAGCATTGGCAATCAGTCCAGATGAACAGTTTTTGGCAAGTGCAGGCAAAGACCGTGAAATTATTATCTGGAATATAAATAAAAATAAAATAACGAAAATTTTGCGAGGTGGAGCAAATCGTGTTAATTCTATTTCGTTTTCCAAAGATGGAAAATTTATGTTTATTGCCTACAATGATGGTAGTTACAGAATCTGGAATTTAGCACAGAAAGGTAAAATTTTATATGGCAATGCTCCCAAACAAAATATTTTGGAACAATTGCAAAAAAATGAATACACAACCGAGAATAGTTTTGAATATATTAATTCAAGTAAAATTCAAATAAAGTTAAATCTCAATAAATTAGATAAGGTTACTGATAATTATATCAGTCAAAAAGAGAATATAGTTATTTGGGATATAGATAATTACGAGAATAATAAAATTATTAAGAGTGGAAAAACGACTTATTATGAATCATTTTTAATTACTGATACTTCAAAAATTATTCGTGTAAAACACAAAGCTACACACTCACAAAAATATTCGCTTTTAGACCACGAAAAAATAAAGGAGCGTGAAGAGGTTTTTTCTACAAAAATTGAAACTTACGGTATCCCAGTTAATTACAAGAAATCAAAAATAAAAATAAAAAAACTTCACAAACAAAGTAGCGTCAAAATTAAAGGAGATATTTATTATAAAAAAATATCTCCTTCGGGGAAAACTTTACTTGTTTTATTAAATTCTAAAGATGGTGAGAAGATTTGTCAATTATGGGATTTAAAAATGGAAATTCAGTTCAATTCATTCAAACTAGAAGACGATATTTATGCTGCTGATTTTAGTCCAGATGAGAATTATATTTTCTTCTTTTCAAAAAAGAAAGAAAAAATATATCTTTACAAAGGTTTTGATTTTGAGCTAATTAAAGAATTTGATGCAGTAATGCCATTTACGTTTAGTTCCGACGAAAAATATTGTGCTTACACAGATATTGACAAAAATTTACATTTATTTGATATTGAAAATAATACTGATATTTTTGAGGTGAAAACAGAACATATTACAGATATTTCATCAATAAAATTTAATTTACCCTACAACTATATTGCAACCTCTGGTTACGATGGACTTATAAAATTTTGGGATATAAAATCAGGAGAAGTTTTGATGAGTCTTGCAGCTTTTAATGAGAATGATTTTATCTATGTAAATGCTGATAACTACTACTATTCTACCAAAGGAGCGATGGAATATATTGGTTTTATTGTTAATGATAAATTGTATTCTTTTGAGCAGTTTGATCTTAAATACAATCGCCCAGATACGGTTTTGTCTAAACTGTCATATTCGTCTGAAGATGAGATAGAAGCATACAAACGAGCTTACAAGAAGAGATTGAAAAAAATGGGTTTCGAACAAAATGTTTTCACTAACGATTTTAATATTCCAACAATGGAAATATCTAATATTGAAGACTTTACAATTTCTACAACTGATGATAAAATTAATCTAAATTTGAATGCAAATGATAGTTTGTATAATTTAGATAGGCTAAATATTTGGGTTAACGATGTTCCTATTTTTGGCACACAAGGTTTTGATTTAAAGGATAAAAGGATAAAAAATTTAAGCAAAGAATTTGAAGTAGAATTATCTTCTGGAAAAAATAAAATACAAACTTCTGTAACCAATTCGCAAGGGATAGAATCGTTGAAAGAAACTTTTACTATAAATTATGAATCAACAAAGAGAAAGCCTGATTTATATCTCTTTACGGTAGGAGTTTCTGATTATGAAGATGATAAATATGATTTACAGTATGCCGCAAAAGATGCCAAAGATATTGCAGAACTATTTGATAGACAAACAGATAAATATACAAATGTTTACACAACTACATTTGTAAATAGTGAAGCAACACAAGCAAATATTTTAGGAATACGTAGCATTCTGGAAGCCACCAAAGTAGATGATATTGTTATTTTCTTTTTTGCGGGACATGGCGTTTTGGACTGGGACATGAATTATTATCTTGCTACAACAGAGTTATATATGCTTGATTTAGAGGAAACTACTGTAAGGTATGATTTGCTTATAGATCTTTTTGATGGTATTCCGGCAAGGCAAAAAATAATTTTTATAGATGCCTGTCATTCGGGTGAAATAGATGATGATGAGGAATTTACAGAAAATGGAACAACAGAAAATAATAATAATGTTAGAAATGTAGAAAATAATATTGACGGAGAATTAATTATTAGTCAGCAAAGTTCTTTTGAGCTAATGAAATTAATGTTTACAGACCTCCGCAAAGGCACAGGAACAACAATAATTTCGTCGGCAGGTGGTGGAGAATATGCTTACGAAAACGACAAAACAAAAAATGGGATTTTTACATACATGCTCAAACAAGGAATTAATACAAAAAAAGCCGACAAAAATAAAGATGGCAATATTATGATTTCGGAACTACGTGATTATGTGATGTATAATGTTAGTAAAATAACCAAAGGACAGCAAAATCCGACAAGCAGACGTGAAAATTTAGAGTTTGATTTTATAATTTGGTAAGAATTATTCACTGGTTCACTCAAAGTGAACCAGTGAATAGTTTAGTTTTAGTTCTTAAATTTTTTCAGACAATTGTTTTAATAAATCTTTTTTTGTGTAATTTTGTTTTACACCGTCTAAATCCATAAAATAATTAGTAACTTCTTCAGTAGTCATTTTAAATGTCTCTTTTACACCTGATCCAATGGTTGCTAAGTAAAGAATATCTGGTCTTCTAAATTCTGTTTCGTCAAAATGTGAGGTGAATGTAAAAATAGGGTAGCCATCTTCATCGCCAAGATATAATATATTACCAGACAATGACTTATTAATACTTTTAGAACCTTTATCAATAACTTCCTCAAAATTTATTTGAGTATTTTCTACGCCATTATTCTGGCTAACTATATCAAGAAATTGCTCTACTGTTATTAAAAATTTTCGTCCAAAAGTGGTTTTATTTTCGTCATGTTTTACACTCAAAATACATGATCCACCATTGTTCCACTTTTTAGAAGTGCGAGCAAAATATAACGCATGTTTTATTCGGTGTGGTCTATCGTCTTTTGGCTCAGTTTTATCGGCACAGCCTTTTTCTATTTTAGACGAATTTTTGGGTTTACCTCCAACAATATAACACATAAATCGGTCTCTACTTAAATTTGAGCCATAACTAGCATACCATAAATATTTTGTTTCCATAATTTAGTAGATTTTTGATTTACGATTTACGATTTACGATTTACGATTTTTGATTTACGATTTACGATTTTTGATTTACGATTTACGATTTTTGATTTATGATTTACGAATAGTTTATTGTTCATTATCCATTAAAAAAATAACCCTCCAATTTGTTTTTTGTAAAACGCTTATTATTAGGTGTAAACAAATCGTAAATCGTAAATCGTAAATCAAAAATCGTAAATCAAAAATCGTAATTCGTAAATCGTAATTAATTATTTAGAATATTTCTAATAATTCTATTAACAATTTTATTTCGTAGGTTGGTTTGTGTGATAAATTAGTAATTCCCTTTCTATTGAAAAAAACTTGGTCTATATTTGCATTTTTTGCACCAATAATATCTGTATCAAAATTATCTCCAATTATGATACATTCATCTGGTTTAGCACCGATTCTATCAAGAGTATATTCAAATATTTTAATATCTGGTTTAAGAGAATTGCACTCTTCCGAAGTAATGATGTGTGTAAAATAAGGTTCTAATTTTGAATTTCTGACTTTTAAAAATTGCACTTCAAAGAATCCATTTGTAATTATGTGCAAAGGATATTTTTTGCTAAGAGAAATCACTACTTTCAGTGCATCTTTTATTAATTTTGTTTGAAGAGTTGTAGTTGCAAGATACTCGGCATTTAACTTATTAGAAAATTGACTATCATTAACTCCTACTTCACTCAAAGTCATGTAAAAACGATTTAATCCAAGTGTAAATTTATTTATTTCGTTATTTTGGTATCGTATCCAAAGTTCTTTATTGTGTTTATGATAAATTTCGGAAAATTGTTCAAGGCTATCAAATTTTTTGCCCAAATTTCTATTATTGTAAACTTCTTTTAAGCTTTCGGTTGAATTTGTATCAAAATCCCAGATAGTATTATCTAAGTCAAATATTAAGTGTTTGTATTTTTTCATGTTTTTTGTAAACTAAAAGTGAGTAAGGGAACAATAAGATAAGTGCTTAATTTAAAATATTTAATTCTAACTAGTTTTCTCCTAAGGTGTTAATAAATTTTGAGATTTCAATAAAAACCTATTTCGCTGTCAATGTTCTCAGCTCTTTAATATCTTATTTTAATACTATAACAAGGAATTTTGAGGTTTGCCAAAATTTATCAGCGTTTTTTATTTTAAAAGCACTAACTTTTCCATCTGTTTCTACTATTTCGTAAGAACTTGTTGAATGTGAAGTCATTAAATCTATTTTTTTAGAATTAAGTTTAATTTCTTTTGTGTTACGAATATCTATTTTGGTAAAATATGTTTTATCAAAATCGTTGTCAAGTCCAATTTTCTTAAAAACACCACCTTTGGAAATAACATTATGTTCTATTAATTCCTTTTTTGTTCCATACACATAATATGCAGTATTTAGTTTTTCGTCTTGGTCGTTTATAACATCTTCTTGGTCTTCACCTATTTTTTTCAAAGTATCAATATCAGAATTTAGGTCGGTAATATCAGAATTTAGGTCAGTAATTTCTATATTAAGTACGTCTATTTCAATATTTAAGCCTTCCAATTTTGTTCTTAGAGTAGCCAACTCTGTATCTTGCTCTGCCATTTGTGAGCTGTAAAGTTCTATTGTTTTTTGCAATTTTGAATTTTTACCTCCCGAATTATTTAATTTTGTTTTTAACGTTTTGATTGTCTGTTTGTTTTCTGCCATCAAATCGTAAATTGCCGCCATGTCTTGACTTATTTGGTCTTTCATATTTACTGCTAAATCTCCATCTGCCGCTTGCATACTAATAATATTTTCTTTTTCTTTAATAACATTCAGATTTTCCTGAATTTCGTTAAAAGCCTGTAAATATTCATCTACCTGAATATCACCGTCTTGTGCTACGCCAAGCAGACTGTCGTTTTGTGCTTTTAAACGTTCAATTTCTGCATTGTTTCCACAACTAAATAAGAGCAATAGAGGCATTGCAATGATAATAATAATCTGTAACTTTTTCATAATTTGTAAATTTAAGTTATTAATTTTAGTATTGAGTCTTTAGTCCTCAGTTCTTTCCAAAGCTTTGCGTAATCAAAACTTAAAACTGTAAGTTGCAAAGTTATATAAAAATTGTATGATTTCAAAAAAATAAATAAACTATATGTTCTCTAAAAATTTAAAAATATTATCTTTGTAAAAAAAAGAGAAACAATTGTTTGTATCTAAATAAAAAACAACCTTCTAATTTAATTCTTTTAAATGGCTATTAATCAAACAATAACCTTTTTAATAACACAATTTAATATTTAATATAATAAGTAGGTAGCTGTATAAAATCGTTACTTTTTAAAGAGGCTATTTTAGTATTAGGCAAGGCAAAAAATATTTGCATATTGCTTATATGGTAATCTTTTTTAACGAAGCATAATGCTAAAATATACCTTTAAAAGAGACGATTTTATATAGCTAACTACTTATATTTATAATTCAAAATAATATGAAAAAAATACTTATAACAGTTTTAATTAGTTCACTATTTTTTGTAGTTTATTCCCAAGAAAAAAAACAAATTTACGATCCTAATATAGATGCAAACGAGGTTTTGAATATCGCAATTGATAAAGCAAAAGCAGAGGATAAGCATGTTTTTATTCAAATTGGAGGAAATTGGTGTCCTTG
Organism: Bacteroidales bacterium; assembly: GCA_029932195.1. Classification (GTDB taxonomy): domain Bacteria; phylum Bacteroidota; class Bacteroidia; order Bacteroidales; family JAOZQN01; genus JAOZQN01. Next base: position 12,302 of record JAOZQN010000033.1, read on the forward strand.
GTGTATAAAAATGCACGATTTTTATAATACAAATTCAACAATAGATTCCTTGCTCGCCACTGATTATGTGCCAATTGTAATCAATTACAGTAGGGAAAATAAGAATTTGGATATAATGGAAAAATTTGAATATCCTCAACGTTTTGGATTTCCTGTTTTAATAATTTTAGACTCCAACGGCAAACGACTTCATACTCAAAACACTGTATATCTGGAAGAAGGCAAAGGATATAGTGAAAAAAAAATTATGGATTTCCTAAAAGCATGGAATAAAGCTGCACTAAATCCAGAGGAGTATAATTAGTGTGCATTCATAAAATAAGAATTGTTAAATTGTTTTATTGCTAACTTGACACTTGTGAAAAATGCCAATAAAAAAAACTGATAAAAAATTGTTTAAAATATAAAAAAGTTGCAATTTTGGGGCTTTATTTTATAAATAACTTAATGAAGCAAATATTCAAAAACAACTTGTATTTTTTTATACCATATTTTTCTATTCTATTATTTTCTGTTGGAATATTAATTTTTGGAGATAAAGCAAATATTCATATTTTTATAAATCAAAGACATAGTAATTTTGCTGATGTTTTTTTTGAATATGCAACAATGCTCGGTGGAGGTATTGCTATTCCAATTTTAATTTTACCAACTTTGTTTGTAAAATACAGATACACAATTAGTAGTATAATAACTATATTGTCTTCTACTTTAATTGTTTTTGTTTTGAAACAGAGTTTAAACATGCCACGTCCTCTAAAATATTTTAATAATATTTATGAAGGAAATTATCAGCTCAGGCTCATAGAAGGTATTGATATTCATGGAAGTTACTCATTTCCTTCGGGGCATACGGCTACTGCTTTTGCCGTTTTTACTTTTTTTGCACTTATTACAAATAAAAAATATAAATATTTAAAAATATTTTACCTTTTTATGGCAATTATTATTGCTTATTCAAGAATGTATTTGTCGCAGCATTTTTTGCAAGATATTGTAGTAGGATCAATAATAGGTTCATTATTAGCAGTTCTAAGTTTCTTTTTTATAAATAAAATTAAAAATGAGAAACTAAATAAATCTTTGTGATTGTTGAATTGTTAAGGAATGGATACGAAATAAGTTATAACTGTTATAAGTTATTTCAGTCTGTAAATAATCCATTGATAATCCATAAGCCCACCCCAACCTTCCCAAAGGGAGGGAGCTTTGCTTTCCCTTTGGGAAAGATAAAAACGAAAAAAAGAACTCCCTCCCTTTGGGAGGGTTGGGGGTGGGCTCTTATCAATGGATTATTTACAGGCTGAGTTATTTTGTAGCTGTTCCTAAATATAAGGAATCTACAATAAAGCAGTTCAACAATTCAGTAGTCCAATAATTCAACAATTTTAATAATAAAAACAATTATTATGAAGTATAGAATATTAGTAATTAGTATTTTAGCAAGTTTTATGTTTGCTTGTAGCGGAGAAAAAGTAGAAAAAGAAATTGTTAGCACTTTCTCTAATGGAAATCCAATGCACGAAAAATATTTCAAATGGGTTGGCAACGATGAGGTTTTGTTAAAAGAAATTAGATATTTTGCAAATGGAGTAAAAGAGTCTGAAACTCAATATAATGAGAAAGGTCAGAAACATAGCACTGTTACAAATTGGCATGATAATGGAGAAAAATGGCTTGAAGAAACTTATGTAAATGGAGTTAAAGAAGGGGATTTTATAGAATGGTATAAAAGTGGCAAAAAAAGTTTTAAAGGTAATTATAAAAACGGAATACCTGATGGAACTTGGACTTTTTGGGACGAAAATGGTGAAAAAATATCTACAAAAAATTATAAGGACGGAAAACCTGTTGAATAAAAAATGAATAAGCAAAAAATATTTTTTATAATCATTTTTATTTTAGGAATTAATCAAATTTGTATTGCAAATAGTATTGATAGTCTGTTGATTGTGTTAAAAAATACAAAAACAGATACTGAAAAAGCAATTATTTATAATAAAATTTCTGATAAATATTTAGATTATGATTTTTCTAAATCAAGGCTTTATGCAGATAGTGCGTTGCTTGTAGCCCCTAAAAATTGTGATAAAAAAATAATATCTGATGTTTATATAAATATTGGAAATTCATTTTATTTTAAAGGCGATTTAGACTCCACTTTATATTATTACACAAAGTCTTACAACGAAATTAAAAATACCGATAATAAAAAAGAAATAGCCTCATCTTTAAATAGAATGGGGCTTATTTATGAATCAAAAAGTGAATATCAGACTGCATCGGAATATTTTATGAAGTCTTTAAAACTCTTTGAAGAGATTGAAAGTCAGCTTGGTATTGCAAATGTTTATAATAATCTTGGAATAATTAACGATAGATTGCTCAATTCAAACAAATCATTGGAATATTATAATAATGCTTTAACTATTTATCAAAAAGGAAATGATAAAATAGGAGAGGCTAATGTGTTAAATAATATAGCAACAGTTTATACTGATATAAAAAGATATGATAGAGCATTAATTTATGCAAAAAAATCATTAGTTATTTTTAAGGAAATAAATAAGCAATCACAAATGGCTACCGCCTACAATAATATTGGAACTTTGTATTCTTTAAAAGAAAAATATGATTCTGCTCTTCATTATATGGATAAATCATTGACTATCAATAATAAAATTGAAAGCAAAACAGGAACAGCAAACGATTATAATGAAATTGCTCATATTTTTGCAAAAAAAAACAATAACGAAAAAGCACTAGAATACTTACTTAAATCATTGAAGATAAGGAGAGAGGTAGGAAATATTCTCTCTGAGTTTAAAACCTTGAAAGATGTTTCTTTAATATATCAAAATTTAGGAAATTATAAAGAGGCTTTGAATTATCATATAGAATATACAAACCTGAAAGATAGTGTTTTTAGTGAAAAAACAGAGTTACAAATTTCTGAATTGCAAATAAAATATGAAACAGAAAAAAAAGATAGTGAAATAAAATTACTGACAAAAGATGCTCTAATAAAACGAAATTTCACAATTCTTTTAATCGCAATAATTACAGGACTGCTAATAATTTCAATAATGTTTTTATATCTGTTTAAAACAAAGTCTAAGTTGCTTAAAAGCAATAAGTTACAATATAATCAAAAAGAAGAAATAAACAAACTTGCCAGATTAAAACAAGAGGCAGAAAATAGACTTTTAGACGAGGAGGTTAGACAGCAATATGAAATAAATAGACTTCAAAAAGACAAGCATCTATCTGAGTTACAACATAAAAACAGAGAATTAACAACCTCTGCAATGCACCTTATTACTAAAAATAATATCTTGTTTTCTATTCAAAAATCATTAGAAGAAATATCTCAAAACTCCGATCCTGCTTTTAGAAAAAATGCAAAAAAAATTATCCGAGAAATTAATCAAAATATTAATTTAGATGCTGACTGGGAGCAATTTAAACTCCATTTTGAAAAAGTAAATTCCGATTTTTTCCAAAATTTAAAAACGGACTTTCCACAACTCACTAAAGGAGACCTGAAAATTTGTGCATACATAAGAATAAATCTAAGCTCAAAAGAAATTGCACAAATGCTAAATATTACTCTCGGTGGAGTGAACAAAAAACTATACCGATTGAGAAAAAAACTCAATATTTCTGCCGAAATAAATCTCACCAATTTCTTGATGAAATTTTAATAAAAAAACAACTTTTTTTTAGTTTGTCCTTAAAAAAAACGTTCTTAATTTTTCTGTTTTTATGATAATTGTCTATTTGTAAGATAGTTATCTATAATACAAAATATGATAAATTTTATTTTGTCCTACCTTTGTCCTATGTTAATATTTGACAAAACTTAATTTTAGTTGTAATTTTGCATAAAATTAATCATTAAAACATATTTCACATGAAAAAAATTAGCCTTATAATATTGTTAGTGTTTTTTACCTTCACATTTTCTTTTTCGCAAGGAGTAGGAAATTATGGAGCAAAAATTTATGTATCCGAAGGAGCATTTATTTATGGAGGCGATTTTACTAACGCAACTGCAACGCAAGAACCTGAAATAGAGTTGAATGGAACTATAGAATTAGAAGGTGATTGGACAAATAATTCCTCGGGAACAGTTTTTAGTAATATAGAAGATGTACCAAACGGAACATTAATTTTGAGCAGTCATACAGAGTCAAATATTATAGGCACTAATTATACAGAATTTGAAAATTTGAAAATAAAAAACGCTACAAAAAAAATATATGTAACTGATTGTAATGTGTTTGGGAAATTGCAAATTGATGGTATTTTAGACTTAAACACAAATAAATTAATTATTTCTAATAACTCACCAGAATCTTTGGAATATTTGAGCGGTTATATATTAAGTGAAAGTTTGCCAGAAGATAATTTAAGTGAATTAGAATGGGTAATATCCGATAATACAGGAACTTACAATATTCCTTTTGGGAGTGCTGAAGCAGAAAATGACCTAAATATTATTTTAACTGTAAATACTGCAGGAGATTCTGACGGTTCGATAATATTTGCAACCTACAATACTGATAATGAGAACAATCCATTGCCAGATGATGTTAATTCACTAACAGGAATTGAGGCAAATCAAACAGTGGACAGATTTTGGCAAATTTCTCCAAACTACACAGAAAAACCTGAAATTGATTTAGTTCTAACTTTTACAAATACTGATATTGAAAATAATTCAGAAATTACAACAGGTGATTATCAGCTTGTTAGATATAATAGCGATGAAAATAATTGGTTAGATGTAGAATTAGAATCTTCACAAATTTCGCAAGAAAACTTTTTTAAATGGTGGACAATTATTGATAAACCAGAAATTGCATACATAATACCAAACGGAATTACACCAGATGGAGATGGTTATAACGACACTTGGATTCTTGAAGGAATACAACAAAGTTTTGAGGTCTATATTTATAATCGCTGGGGAAGTAAAGTCTATTATTCAGATAGTTATAATAATGATTGGGACGGAGATAATCGTCCGTCTGGTGCATATTTTTATGTAATAAAACTTGAGGACGGAACAGTTTTAACAGGAGATCTTAATATCTTACGATAAATTATAAAGTTTTGAAGTTTCAAAATTTCAAAACATCAAAATTTCAAAACTTAAAAAATATAAAACATGAAAAAAATATTTATTTCACTGTTAATCATATCTTTATCGTCGGTTATTTTTGCACAACACTTTCCTAAAATGTCGCAATATGAACTGAATAAAAATTTGATAAATCCTGCCGCAATAACAAGCGAGGATATTAATGTAAATCTCCTGTATCGTAATCAATGGACTGGTTTTAAGGACTCCCCAAATACTTTTGGTATAAATGCTTATAAAAAGCACAAGAATATGGGGTTTGGTCTATTTCTATTGAATGATAATGCAGGAGTATTTAATCAGAATATTTTTCATTTGAATTATTCTTATGCTTTAAAAGTTGCCGACGATATTTTTTTGCAATTTGGTTTATCGGGAGGATTTAATATCTACAAAGTTAGATTTGAAGATTTAGAAATGTATCATGCTAACGACCCCTATATTCCACTTCAAAACGGCTCTGCTTTTTTGCCTGACTTTAACTTTGGAGTTCTTCTTTCAAATATAGAAGAGGAAACCCAGTGGGCTTTTGGTAGCCTTGCTCAAGATGACCCTACTTTTTATGTTGGAGTATCTATGCAACATATAGTTAGCGTTATTACAACCAATCCTATAGCAAAAAAAGATGACTATTTATCCAGACATTTTAATTTGATGGGAGGTTTCAAACATGTTGTAGGTGAGCAATTTCAAATGGAAGAAACTTTATTGTTAAAATATGTTGCAGGTGCTCCATTTCAAGCAGACTTAGGTTTTCGCTTTTTTTATCAAAATAATTATTGGACAGGATTATCTTACCGTAGTTCAAACGATATTAGTGTAAAATTAGGAGTTATCTATCAATATCTTTTGTTTGGTTACTCTTATGATTTCAATATTTCAAAAATTCCAAATCACCATTCACACGAAATCGTTCTTGGTTTCCGAATGCAAGGAGCTAAATTTGTTCCTAAATATTAAATGTATTGTTAGATTGTAAAATCAAAATCCAACAATAAATTAATAAAATAATAAACCAATAAACCAACTTTACTATGAAAAAGTATTTCTCAATTATTAGTATTTTTATACTAACGCTCGCTTTTACAAGTGATGTTTTTTCACAAAATCAAAATGTATCAATAAATAATACTGGTTCTATGCCAGACGCATCAGCAATGCTTGATGTTTCGGCGACAGATAAAGGAATTTTAATTCCTCGTATGAGTTCTGACGAACGAACGGCAATTGCAAATCCGGCAAAAGGTTTGTTGGTTTTTGATAATACATTTAGTCAATTTTGGTTCTACAATGGAGCAGAGTGGTTGGCTTTAACAGGAGGTGGAGCTGCTGACGGAGGAACACTTGACGAGGCTTATAATTTTGGAGGTTCGGGAGCAGGACGAATTATTACAATTGACAATGGACAAGTTGAATTTCAAACAGGTACAAACAATGTGAAAATAGGTTACACAGGAGCTTCTACGGCTATTTTAGAGATAGCTTCTACAGAAAAAGGATTGTTAATTCCTCGCATGAGTTCGGCTCAACGAAATGTAATTTCCTCGCCAGCAACAGGTTTAATGGTTTATGATACAGATTTAAACCAATTTTGGTATTTTGATGGAACTCAATGGACTGCTTTAATAGGTGGTGGAGCATCGGGAGCAACAATTACTGCCTTTTATTGGACAGATGGCACTGATTTGCTGACTATTACAGAAGATGGAACAGACTGGGACGTAACAATTGATAACGAAGCTGATGATTTATCAGATAACTTTATTAACGATTTGAGTGATGTAAATGCAACTCCATCGAATGGACAGGTGCTAAAATGGGATACAGACCACTGGGAAGCAGGAGTAGATGAGTCTGGTAGTGGAGGAGCAACAATAAATACTTTTTATTGGGATGATGGCACTGATTTACTTACTATTACAGAAGGAACAACAGATTGGGACGTAACAATTGACAACGAAGCCGATGACTTGTCTGACAATATAATAAATGATTTAAGCAATGTAAATGCAACTCCTTCGGTTGATGATTTTTTACAATGGGATGGAAGTGAATGGATTGCAGGTTCTGTTGCCGCTGGCTCTTGCACAACTTTAGACGAAGCCTATGATTGTGGAGGTAGTGGTACTGGACGTATTATTACTGCCGATGCTGGTTCGGTAGAAATAAATTCTACATCAGAGTTTAAGCCACTTTTAGTTACAAATTCAGGAGCTAATACTTTTGTTATAAGTGCAGAACACTCTAATACAGGTGTTAGTATTGCTGCTGGTTCCACAAACGCATCAAATACTTATTCAACAATACAAGCAACAACAAATTCTTCGAGTGATGTTGCATCTGCTATTTTAGGTAGTTCTACAGGAACTGCATGGGGAGTAACAGGACAGGTTGAAGCATCTGGATCTGCTACTGCTGGTATTCATGGAAATAACCTTAGAACAACAGGAGGATATGGAGTTTATGGAATAGGAGTAAATGGTGTTGTTGGTGAAACAAATTATGGAAATGGTTATGGTGTTTGGGGTGAAAATCATGATAATACAGGAGCTACAACTTGGGGTGTAGGAACATTTGGTAGAGGATATGTAGGAGTTTGGGGTGAAGATAATGGAGGAGGAACTGGTACTGGATATGGAGTTGTTGCAAATGGTGAGTTGGGAGCAACAGGAACAAAATCATTCTTAATAGATCACCCATTAGATCCTGAAAATAAAATATTAAGACACTTCAGTGCAGAGTCGCCAGAGGTGTTAAATATTTACAGAGGGAATATTATATTAAACAATGAGGGTGAAGCAGAAATAGATTTACCCGATTATTTTTCTGAAATAAATATCAATTTTTCTTATTATTTGACACCTGTCGGAGGTGCCGCTCCAAACTTACATGTAAAAGAAGAAGTTAAAGGAAACTCCTTCGTAATTGCAGGAGGTGAAGAAAATCTTAAAGTCTCTTGGGTATTATATGCTGAAAGAAATGACGCATACGTGCAAAAATATCCAAAATCGAAACAAATTGAAGTTGATAAAAAGAAAGCAAAAGGTAAATATTTAAGACCCGATTTATATGGCAAAACAAAAAAAGATGCAATTGTTCCAGGAATAGAATATGAAATAGAAAACAATCCAGAACAAAATATTTTAAAATAATTACTTCTGATAATGGTGCAGTAGAATTTAACAACGGAGCAAATACAGCACATTTTATAAATGTTGCAAATGTTGCTAACTTCACAAATGGTAGTGATGTAATTAACTTAATCACAACAGGTAACAATGTTGCAGAAATTACAACAATAACAAAAGAAAGTGCTTTATATGTAAGTAATGCAAGAGCTGTTTCTTACGGTATTTATGCTGAAAATACAAATACTGGAGTTGCTATTTATGGAGATATTTCGGGAGCCAGTAATCAGTATAGTGCTATTCAGGGAGTTGTATCTAACAATACAAATTCAACAGCAGGCTCTTATATTTCAGGTATTTCAGGTTATTATGACGGAACAGGAATTGGCGTAGGAGTTTGGGGAGAGTCAAATGGAAATGGAGCAACTGCAGGTGCAGGAGTTTTTGGAAAAGGTGGTTCAAATAATAATTTTGGAGGAATGTTTACAGCAGAAACTTATCCTGGACTTGATGTAAGAACAAATAGTTTTGATCAAGCAGGACAATTTGCGGCACGAGCAAATAATCCAGCAAGTCCAGCTATTTACTCTCTTGGAACAGTGCAATTTGATGTAAATTCAACTGCAGTACCTGGTGTTCATATTAATAATTTGGGGGGTGAACCAACTGTTGCTCCATCAAATGCAGATTATGGCTTTGTTGGGACACAAACTACTTATTGGTATCGTTTTTTTGTAAATGAGCTTTATTACAAGGGTGCTGGAAATTTTAAAAATACAAAAGACGATATAAATGATGATATTTATGAATTAATTATTGAAGATATAGATAATATAACTCCAATGCTTTATCAATCTTCAAAAACTACAACAGAAATAATTGAAGGACAAGAATATTTATATAAACCTAATTTAACTTTGGGAGTGAGTTTAAATGAAATGCCAGATTATTTACAAGATAATTCTTTTTCTATGATAAGTGTTTCAGGACTTGCAACTCTCTCACTTGCAGGGGTAAAATACAACCGAGCAGAAATTCAAGAATTAAAAGAAACAGTTAATGATTTTGGTATTGTAAAAATGCAAACTAATGAAATTTGGGTAAGTTTTGATAATAAATTCTCATCAAAATTAAAAAATGAAAATATCCCAACTGTAACACTTACTACAAATTCACCCAATGCAAAAGTTTATATTTCGGAACAAAACAATACTGGTTTTAGAATTATTACAGATAATACCGAAAATTTAATGATAAATTGGATTGCAATGGCAAAAGTAGATGTGGAAAATACTCAAAATTTTGAAGACGAAATTTCACCAGAACTTTACCAACAATTAAGAGTGCCTGCTGATATAAAATTAGAAGCAAAAAAATTACACAAAGGACCAGAAAAACAAAAAATGATGAAACTTATAGATCCGAAAAATTCTAATATAAAACACAACTCAAAAAGAATAAATAATCAAAGATAATACTTAGTGTCTGGACGGAAATAGATAACAATTTATATATCAAATAAATACAAG
>JAOZQN010000395.1 GCA_029932195.1 Bacteroidales bacterium
TACATCAATACAGAATATTTATATTTTTCAACAAAATACGTTATAATCAGGTTTTTTTCATGTCTTTTTTCAGGTTACAGGTTTCAAGTTACAAGTTGCAGGTTTCATGTTTCAGATTACAGGTTACATTCAGGTTACTGTCAATCCCTAAATAAGGTTGTCCTATTTAGTAATTATGGCTACCAACGTAAAGTTGGACAAGACAGATTTACAATGTATTAGTTTATTTATTTGACACTGTTAAAAAAATAAAACGCTTAAAGATTGCTACGCAATGCTTTAAGGATTTGTTTTTTTCAATCAAAAATCCTTTAAGCGTCTGCAAGACCTTAAAGCGTTTTTGATTCTTACAATAAAAAGAATAATCTTTCCAATTTTACGTGGGTAGCCGTAATTATCTTAAAACGCTTTGCGAAACTTGCAACCTGTAACCTTCTTTAACTATTTATAAAATTTTCAATTATTTTCTTACCATGTTTTGTTAGCACACTTTCTGGGTGAAATTGAACTCCTTTTACATTAAATTTTTTGTGAGAAAGTGCCATAATTTGTTTTTTATCATCTTCTACTGTAATTTGTAAATTTTCAGGAAGTCCCTCATTTTCAACAATCCATGAGTGGTATCGTCCTGCTTCAAATTCTTTGGGGATATTTTTAAACAAAATTTCATTTTCGTTTTTTATAGTCATCGTAGTTGCTACGCCATGATAAACTTTATTCATATTTTTAATTTTGCCTCCAAAAACTTCTGCAATTGCCTGCAAACCCAAACAAACTCCAAAAATAGGTTTTTCGCTCGCATATTTTTTTATTACTTCTTTCATTATTCCAGCCTCACTGGGAATTCCTGGACCTGGTGAAAGCACTATTTTATCATATTTTTCTATTTCTTCTAACGAAATTTTATCATTACGAAAAACATCTACTTCACAATTTGGTATTTCTTCAATATATTGAACCAAGTTATATGTAAAAGAGTCGTAATTATCAAGAACAAGTATTTTCATTTTGGTTATTTGTTGAGTTGGTTATTTGTTGATTCATGTGAATTAAATCCTCTGATTTTAAAACGCCGACAGGTCTTGCAGACGCTTTCGGGTTTTCTAAAATCTATTTCACTTCATTATAAAATTCTATATTTTCTTTATCGGAATTTGAAATTTATAAATTTTCAGCCATTCCTACGGCTTTCTTGAGTGCCGAAAGTTTGTTGTTTACTTCATCAAGTTCATTTTTTTCTACGGACTGTTCCACCACGCCAGCTCCTGCCTGATAATATAGGGTGTTATTTTTACTTACAAAAGAACGAATTGCTATTGCCAAATTCACGTCGCCATTTAGTCCAATAAATCCAACTGCACCCCCATAAAAACCTCTATCCTGATTCTCATATTCGTTTATAAGTTGCATTGCTTTGTATTTTGGAGCACCGCTCAAAGTTCCTGCAGGAAAAGTGTCTGCAATAAATTTTGGCGAATTTCCGCTAAAATCACCTTTTACTGTGGAAACAATATGGATAACATGGCTAAAATATTGAATTTCCTTATAAATTTCTACTTCTACTTTCTTAGCATTTCGGCTGAGGTCGTTTCGTGCCAAATCTACGAGCATAACATGTTCGGCATTTTCTTTTTTATCTTGTAATAATTTGTCTGCCAGTTTTTTGTCTTCCTCCATATTTCCCGTTCGCTTGTATGTGCCAGCAATGGGATTTATTATTGCTTTATTATTTGCAATTTTTATTTGTGCTTCGGGAGACGATCCCATGAGGTTAAAATTATCATAATTAAAATAAAAAAGATAAGGCGAAGGATTTATTGAGCGTAAACTTCTGTAAACGTTAAAATCGTCGCCCTCAAAATTTTGCGAAAATTGTCGGGATAAAACAATTTGAAAAACATCGCCACGTTTACAGTGCTGTTTGCCTTTTTTTACCATTTCAATAAACTCATTATCAGTAATATTTAAACTTTCGTTGCCAGATAATGCAAATTTTTTGGTTAAAAAATCTTTTTCATTTATTAAATTCTCAATTTTATCAATTTCACTTTTTTCACCACTTTGCAAATTTTCAATAATTGTTAAGTTACTATTAAAGTGATTAAAAATTATAACATATTTGAAAAAACTAAATTGTAAAGATGGGATTTTAGCAGAATCGGTCTTGATATTTTCAATTTTAATATTTTCAAAATATTGAACAGAATTATATGCAAAATACCCGAATAAACCGTTGAGTTTATTTATTTTATCATCGGATTTTATATTTATTTCTGAAATAAAATTATTGAAAATTTCTGTAAAATTTTTATCTGAAACTTGTTTTTCTATAATTTTATTATCTGTAGTTATTTTTGCTATGTTTTTTTCGGCACTAATCGTTGCAATGGGTTCGAAACATAAAAACGACATGCTATTATTTTCACGACTATTATAATCAGAACTTTCTAATAATAAACAATTTGTGTATTTTTCACGGAGTTTTAGATATAAAGAAACTGGTGTTACAGTATCTGCAATTATTTTTTTTGTTTTAGGAAAAATATTCATTTTTTTTATTTTTAAATCATAAAAAAACGGCTTGTTGTGAGTTCAACAAGCCGTTTTTTGTTATATTTTAATATATACAAAGAGATGCTACTCACAGATTTTTGTAAGATAAGGTTTGCCACCACCAATTTATTGCATTAAATTTTGTCATAATATTTTTGTTTTTAGGATTGCAAATAATTTCAGTCTGTAAATAATTCATTGATAAATAAAAAAAATGCCAAAATTAATACTCAACATTCAATTTTCAAATGTGGCTTTCGCCTGCAAATTTTTGTGCGACAGCTTTTAAATTGAATATTGAGTGTTGAATATTGAATACTTCCCATCAATGGATTATTTACAGACTGAATTAATTTACAAATTGAATTCTCTCAAAATAAACTCTTCCTATAGTATCTTTTAATGGGAGTGTGTATTCTGTTTTTGTTAATAGGTTATGTTTTTCTAATATACGATATACATTAGAAAGACTAGGATTGTTTCCACGATTGAACGTTTCATTTTCTAATAATTTTTCCAACTTATTTGTTATTGAATCTTGTTTTTCCATAATATAAAAATTAAAAATATACTCTTGAATGAACAAAGACTTTTGCACCATGTCTCAAAATATATTCAGTTATCAAATCATTATAATTTCTTATTAAATTTCGTAATTCATCATTTTTTGAATAATCTTCTATCTCTAATTTTAATAAAGTTTTAAGGGTGCTTATACCTATAGACCTTCCATGTGATTGCCATAAAGAGTTATTGCCAAGCAATTTAGCTATTTCTTCTGCTCTCTTTTTCTTCTCTTCTTCCGTTACGTCTTTTTCTGTAGATTTATGTTTTTTCCAATTTTTAAATTTATATTTAAAAAGCCATTCTTTTAACAAAGATACCGTTAAATCTCTTGCCATTTCATAACTTCTCAATTCTGCCAAATCTATTTTCTGTAAAATTAAAAACTCAGCTTCAGTTAATTCATTTTTTGCAGATTTTTCAATCAATTGCTCAACCTTATCTAAGTATCCTAATGCTGGCACCCAGTTTTTTCCATTAAAAACTTGTGGGTCAATAGGACCAAGAGAAGATGAATAATCCATATAAATTTTATCACCAGACATACAAAAATAGCCTCTTTAAAAAGTGACGATTTTATACAGCTACCTACTTAAATTATCCCATTTTGAATTAACAAATAAATATTATATTTTTAAACTTTCCAAATAATTTTCACATAAAAAATAAAAATGTTTAATTTGCATTATGAAACAAACAATATATCCTCAAAAATTTGAGAAAAGAATAAAAGCTCCTGCATCTAAAAGTGCAATGCAAAGAGCTGTTGCAATGGCTGTTTTATCTAAGTCGGAAGTTATTTTAACAAATCCATCTTATTGTAATGATGCTTTGGCTGTTTTAAAAATTGCAGAAAATCTTGGGGCAACTGTAAAAAAAGAATCGGATAAAGTAACAATTATTTTTGAAAACAATTTAATAAAAACCAAAATAAATTGTGGCGAATCTGGTCTTGGAGTTAGAATGTTTAGTCCTATTTTGTCTCTTTTTGATGAGAGTTTTATTGTAACTGGCAAAGGTTCACTTCTGAAGCGTCCTGTAGATTCCATAAAAGAAGCATTAAATAAATTTGGTGCAAAATGTGAAACTAAAAATGGATTTTTACCTTTAAAAATATCAGGAAAATTATTGGGAGGAACTGCTGAAATTGACGGCTCACTTAGCTCGCAAGTGCTTACAGGCTTGCTTATTGCATTGGCAAGTGCAGAAAATGACTCGGAAATAATTGTGAAAAATTTAAAAAGTAAGCCTTATATTGATTTAACAATTAAAATGATGCGAGATTTTGGCGTAATAGTAGAAAATATTAATTATGAAATTTTTAAAATAAAAGGTGGACAAAAATACAGTATAAAAAAATATAATATTGAAGGAGATTGGAGCGGAGCATCATTTTTACTTGTTGCAGGACTTATTGCAGGAAAATCGGAAGTTGAAAATTTAGATATAAATTCTTTACAGGCTGACAGAGAAATAATTAATGCTATTAAATTAGCTAATGGAAAAATAAAAATTTCAGAAAATTTGATTGTTACGGAAAAAAGTGAACTATCGGCATTTGAATTTGATGCAACAGATTGTCCTGACCTTTTTCCTCCATTGGTTAGCATGGCTGCATACTGTAAAGGTGTTTCTAAAATAAAAGGAGTGAGCCGACTAACTCATAAAGAGAGCGATAGGGCAATAGTTTTGCAAAAAGAATTTTCTAAAATAGGAATAAAAATTGAGCTAAAAAACGATTTTATGCACATAACAGGTGGTAAAATAAAAGGAGGGATAATTGATTCTAATAATGACCACCGTATAGCAATGGCAGCTGCAATAGTAGCATTAAGTGCTGAAAATAAAATAGTTATAGAAAACTCCGAAAGTGTAAATAAATCGTATCCTAATTTTTATAAAGAAGTTGGAATTGTGTTTTGATGCTGTTTTATTGTTTTTGATTTTAACAGATTTAGCAGAAATTATAAATCTCTGATTTTTAGTTGTTTAAATATTAAGAGTAAATCTATGCGTTCTTGTTGATTTGAGTTCCCTTTTTTATCAAGCATTTCAAACAGTATAGGAATACTTGTTCCTTTGTAATAGATAGTTAGAGCAAAAACCTTTATATCTTTACTTCCAAACATCCAATTAGTTCGGTCAATACAAATTCTGTATTTTGTATGTGGAATAAAAGAAATTAGCAGAATTGCAAGCTGGATATAATTACAGACCTCAAAACATGAGTTGATTAAACTAGCGTAAACAACTGTGTGTCAAAGACTAAAACAATAACTGGACGTTTGGTTTTTATTAGTTTTATTGTTTCGTGAGCTGTCTGACAGTGTTTTAAATCTATGCAACAAAGTTGCATGATTTAAAACACTGTCAGACAGTTGGTAACCGCAATTAAAAATATAGATAGTTGCGTATTTTTCTATATTTGTAGTAGAAAATAACAAAACGACCACTTAACACTAGATTTTTTTTTGATTATTACATTAAAAATGTCCAATTTTACAAACCAACTTTTTGAGGTCTGAATTAAATTCATAGTCCAGACCTCAAAAATCAGTGCTAAAAAAATGGACATCTCTATAATTTGCTGATTTTTAAGACAATACGCTCTTTATTTTTGCGAAATACATAAAATTTGACTTTTTCTAAATTTTAAA
>JAOZQN010000396.1 GCA_029932195.1 Bacteroidales bacterium
TATAAAGCTAAAAGAATGAGTAATTACCTGTCCAACCTTACGTGGGTAGCCAAAAAAAGTAAAAAAGTAAAATAATATGCAAACAATTATAATAAAAAATTTTGGAGCAGTTGAATTTGCCGAAATAGATATTTCTCAAATAGTTATACTTATTGGAGAGCAAGCAAGTGGAAAAAGCACTGTAAGTAAATTAATTTATTTTTTTAAATCATTAAGAACAGATTTTTTTAATAATATTTATCGTGAGTCAAAACAGATACAAGATTTAGAAAAAACATTGATTAAAAAAGTCCAATCTAAATTTCAATTTTATTTTGGTTCAAATAATTTAATTGCTTTTTCTGTAAAATATTATTACTCTGTAAAAAAAGACAAATATATAGAAATAATAAAGGAGGAAAATAATATAACTCTCAATGTTATTTTTTCTAATAATTTTTCTATGGTAATGAAAAACGAATTAAATAAATCACTTGATGATATATTTAAGTTTAAAAATTCGTTGAACTTTCCTAATTTTAATACTTCAAATGAACATCTATACAATCTACTTACTATTATTAACTCTCTTTTTGAAGGCAACAAAGAGTCCTTATACGTTCCTGCAGGAAGAAATATAACCGTTTCGTATTCCAATCAATTTAGACTTTTGTTCTTTGGCGAATTGTCTGTTGAGTTTAATAGAGCATTTGATAAGACTAATAATGAAGAGTATAGCACCGAACAATCGGTGGATATGCACTTAATGAAAGAATATTTTAGCAAATCGGAAAGTCTTTTGGATATTTTCAAAAATTCAGATTTTAATGGCTTGATAGAAAGAAAAACACAATTAGATGATACCGATAAAAAAATACTACACAATGCAAATAAAATAATTGAAAAGATATTAAAAGGTGAGTATAAAAAAGATACTGATGGTGAGAAGATTTTTTATGATAAAAAAAATAAAGGATATGTGCATTTACACAATGCTTCATCAGGGCAACAAGAAGTAATTAGAATTTTACAAGATTTATTTATAGTTCTTTTGGAGAAGCAGGCTGTTTTTAGAGTTATTGAAGAGCCAGAAGCACATTTATATCCTGTGGCACAAAAAAACATAATAGATTTAATAGCAACTGTTGTTAAAAATACCGAAAGTCAAATAATAATAACAACGCATAGTCCATATATATTGAGCGTTTTCAATAATTTACTTTATTCCACAAAAGTTGCACAAAAAAATAAGTCTAATTTAAAGCAAATTAACAAAATTATACCTGAATATTCTCAATTAAATTCAAAAAATTTTAGAGCATATTCTTTAAAAAACATTTCAAAAACATATATTAGTGAAAACATACCATATTGTCAGTCTATTTTTGATAAGGAAACAGGTTTAATATCTCAAAATTATTTAGATGAGGTATCCGAAGAGCTTGGCGATAATTTTGACGATTTATACAATATTCATATACAATCTATAAAATGAGAACAGATAAACAGTTTATTAATCAGTTAATTAACACCTTTTCTGATAGACATATAGACAAATGTTTTTATATTTCGGAAGAAAAACTTGATTTTATTCAAGATGATGAGGAGACTCAAAAATGTTATTTTACAAACGGAGAAAAAGATGGTTTTAGAATAGAAAATCCAGAAAAAAAAGAAGTAAATTTACTTGCTCTTGATGGCTGTTTTTTTTCTGACGACGAAATCAGAAGATGTGACGGAATTGTTTTTGATGACAAAGAATTATGTTTTTTTGAACTGAAGTTGAACGCTTTTTCATCAAAAGGAAATAAAAAAAGAAAGAATTTTAAAGACGCAATAGAACAATTAGAAAGCACAATAAACTTTTTTAATCAGAACGATGTAGATTTTTCTATATTTTCAAAAGAAGCTTTTGTTTGTATGAATAATAAATCCTATCCCAAAAATACTGCAACAAGAAATTTCAAAAAAGTTGCATTTCTTAAAAAAAATAATATTCCTCTTATAGATAAAAACATTAAAATATTTCAATAATTTTGTGAACTTATATTTTGTAAAAATATCTTAATTTATAAATAAACAGACTTAATAGTATTATTTTAAAGCAATTAATGTTTCATGAAAAGATGTTTTTTTTCGAAATATTTACTGATTATCTCTTTAAAAATATAATTAAAATAATATTTTCTTATATTTGTAAAATATCAGAAAAACTTAAACGTTAATTTTTATGGAAACTTATAAAGAGGCATATAGATATTTGGATAATGCAAAAAATATTTTGCGAACAAAAGCCAAAAAAGAAGGTAAATTCTACGATGACGCAAAATATGTGCGTATGGCTTGTAATACAGCATACAGTGGACTGTTAATTGCTCTTAATGACTATTTTAGACAAAAAGGTGTAAAATATCCAAAACCAAAAGGAAGAAGAACACAATCTACAAATGTTGATTTTTATAAGCAAAACCTTGCAAAAATAAATAAAACAAAATTGAAAGAATTTAATTCTGCATATAATTATTTACATTTATTTGGAGGTTACGATGGAGATTTACTTGTTACAACCTCAAAAACAGGCTTAGATTTTGCAAAGTCAATAATTGACTGGATAGATAAACAAATGAAATAAAATAACGCCGTAAACGGCAATTACGATTTACAAATTACGATTTACAAATTACGATTTACAAATTACGATTTACGAATTGGTTTATACCTTAAAATTCAATTATTTATAAAAAAACTTTGTTAAAAAAACAAAGTTTTATAACATAATAGTATACTGACCTAAGCAAGACAAGCTGGAAAAGTTTTGAAGTTTTGAAATTATGAAGTTTTGAATAATATTATGCCAAAAAAAACAACGATTTCAGGATTAAGATACTAAAGGTCAATTTTTTGGATAAAAAAAAGATTACTTTTATCGACTTCGTTTTCTTAAAAAACATCAAAAAAACGTAAATTTTTTTCACGTTTTTATAAAATTAAGCAGTCTGTAAAAAATGTATCTTTACAAAAATTAATCATAGTTAAAAATGAAACAAAAAAAAGTAATCAGAAAAGGTAGTTCCGATTTCAAAACAATAATAGAAGATAACGGCTATTTTGTTGATAAAACAATGCTTATAAAAGAGTTTTTTGATAACGGAAATTATACTATGCTAATGCCTCGTCCTAAAAGATTTGGAAAAACACTTAATCTTTCTATGATTGAACATTTTTTTGATATTCAAAAAACCGATAGTGCAAAATTGTTTCCAGAATTTGAAATAGCAAACGAAAAAGATTTTTGTAAAGAACATCAAAATAAATATCCTGTAATAAATATTTCGCTAAAAGATATTGATGAAACAAATTGGAATGATTGCCTTGATAGTTTTAAAGAAATTATTGTAGAATTATATGAAAATTTTGATTTTTTATTACAATCAAATAAATTAACAGATACAGAAAAAGCAAGATTTAATGAAATTATTTTGGAAAATGCTTCACTTACAAAGTATAAATCAAGTTTAAAAAATTTGAGTGCCTATCTTAAAAAACATTTTAATAAAAAAGTAATTATTCTTGTAGATGAATATGATACGCCTATAATTAACGGATTTTATTATACAAACAAAAATAAAAATAATGAAAATATTACTTATTATGAAAATGTAATTAGTTTTATGCGTTCATTTCTTGGCAAAACATTTAAAGGAAACGATGATAATTTAAAAAAAGGGCTTTTAACAGGTGTAATGAGAGTAGGACGAGAAAGTATTTTTTCTAAATGGAATAATTTTGAAGTTTTTGGAATAACTTCACCTTATTTTGCCGACAAATTTGGATTTACAAAAAGTGAAACAGAAAAATTATTAACTTATTTTAATTTACAAAAAGAAAAAGAAAAACTTGCGATATGGTATGACGGTTATAAATTTGGTGATATTGAGAACATATACAATCCTTGGTCAATCGTAAGTTATGTTTTAAATATTAAAAACGGTTACAAACCATACTGGGTAAACACAGGTAGCGACGTGCTAATTAGAGATAAAATACTTCAACCAGATATTGATAAAACTTATAACACCCTACAGAAACTTATTTCAGGAGAAAGCATAACAAAAGAAATAGAAGATAATTTTGTTTTTTCAGATTTTGAAACAGACCGAGAATTATTGTGGACTTTATTAACTTATAGTGGATATTTAACAATAGAAAAAAATATTGAATTAGAAACTTACGAGCTAAAAATTCCAAATTTTGAAATAAAAGGTATTTTTAAAAAAACAATAATAAAATGGCTGACAAATAAAATAAAATTTCGCAAAGACTTATTAATTTCTACGTCAAAAAACTTAATAAATAATGAAATAGAAGAATTTGAAATAGGTTTTAAACAAATACTCGGAGACACTTTAAGTTATTTTGATACATCATCAAACAAACAAGGCGAACAATTTTTTCACGTTTACACACTTGGACTTCTTGCTATTTTAAGCGATGACTATATAATAAATTCAAACAGAGAAAGTGGCGAAGGACGATATGATATTGTTTTAATTCCACGCAATACAGAAAACTATGGAATAATAATTGAGATAAAACACATTGAAAATCAGCAAGAAACAGAAAATAAGAAAGATTTTATAGATAGGATAAATAACAAAATAGATGAAGCATTAGAGCAAATAGAACGGAAAAAATATTACAAAACTTTACTTGCTCACAAAATTGAATTAGATAAAATAAAAAGAGTTCCGATTATTTTTGCAGGAAAAGAACCATATATTACAAAATTGCCAGCACGATGATAAAAAAGCGTATATGTTTTAAGTTTTTAAAAACGTGAATTTTATTCACGTTTTTTCATGTTTCCTTAAATCCGAAAGTCTTTTTGTAACAGTTTTATTTTTAAGTATTTGTATTCACTTTGCTTCACCTGTTTAGGTGAAACAAAATATATTTTAATAATTAAAATTCAATTACTCGTGAACAATGGTTCGTGCAATTTTCATAAACGGTTAATTTTCAGCAGATTGAAAAAACATACTTATTTTTCTTAAGTGCTTTAAAATCAGCAAATTAATCCCTAATCCAAAATTACACGAACTATTGAAAAGACTTGCGGATTTAAGGTGTTTACAAAAGTAGTTAAAACCCTGATATATCTGGGTTATTGTAATGTTTTTTTATTTTGTAAAGGTTGAGGTTTTATACGATTGGTATAAAATTTATTTTTCTACAATTTACAAGATACTGAATATAAACAAGTTGTGAATGAAGAAAAAGTGAAAATGAAGAAAAGTTTTTGCTAATTATCAATTAGTTAGATATTAAATGTTTATTTTTTTGCTGTTTTTGCAATTTTACACTTAATTTTATAAAAACGTGAAAAAAATTTACGTTTTTTTGATGTTCTTTTAGAAAACGAAGTCTATAAAAGTAATCTTTTTTTTAATCCCAAAAATTGACCTTTAGGTCGGTATTTTTTCAGGTGTCCACTAAGGTGTTAAAAAGTTGCAAGTATAAAATTAAAAGTTCGTTCCACTTTTTTAAATTTATTAAGTATTATTACCATACTTAAACTATTGGATAATAGTTTAATATGATTATATGATTTTTTTTTACTTAAAAAATGGAACGAACTTTAAACTTGATAACTTTAAACTTTTAACTCCTTAGGTGTCCACCAATCGTAAATCGTTGTGTTTCACTAAAAAAACAAAAACAATAAGATTTACGATTTAGATTTTTAGGCTACCCACTTAAAGTTGGACAGCAATTAATTATAAATTGTTAAAAA
>JAOZQN010000397.1:0-4200 GCA_029932195.1 Bacteroidales bacterium
CTATGTATTGAATCTTTTTAATACTGAGAATTATAATTTTAACTATGGTCAAAGTGCTATTATGAATATTTATAATAATTGTTCAAATACAAACATTGCCAATACTACATTTAACAATAATGCAAATTTCAAAGATTGTAGTATTACTATAGGAAATTGTATTGTGAAAAATGGGGCTAAAGTTATTATTGACGCATGTGAAACAACAACAATAAACGGACCTTTTGAAATAAAAATAGGTTCATCATTAGAGGTAAAATAAATTATTAATATATTAAATTTAAAACAATGAAATTATTTAAAAAAAACTTTTTAATATTATTTTTTGTTCTACTATCAACATCAGCTTTTTCTCAAATTTACGTAAAAAGCAATGGAAAGGTAGGAATAGGAACTAATAATCCTTACTATAAATTTCATGTTGCTGGACGTGGATATTTTAGAGTAGGTAACAATGTTATTCGTATTTTTCCTGATAATCCAGGAACAGAAATAGGAACAAGTACTGATAAATTTGATTTTTGGTATTCTAATACTGGGCACAATAAAATTTATGTACAAAAATTATATAATGTCTCAGATAGTACTTTAAAAACTAATATTTTACCTCTAAAAAATGGGCTTAACATTATTATGAAATTAAATTCATATTCATATTTTATGAAGGAAGATAATGAAAATCCTATTACAGAATATGGTTTTTTATCACAAGAAGTAGAAAAAGTATTACCTGAAATAACAAGTAAATCAAAAGACGTTTTAATGATTAATTACATTCAAGTTATTCCTATTCTTGTAGAAGCAGTTAAAGAACAACAAAAACAAATTGAAATATTACAACAAATTGTTTATTCACAAGAAAATGAATTAATAAATTTAAAATCAGCCAATAGTACACAAAAATTATATCAAGATAATAATGATTTTAAAGATGACAAATCAGTGTTGTACGATAATACTCCAAATCCTTTTAATATAGAAACAGAAATAAAATATTATATTTCTGAAAATACTATTTCTGCAAATATTATTATTTATGATTTACAGGGTAAAGAAATGAAATCTTTTAACACTCTGCAAAAAGGATATGGAAGCATTATTATTAATAGTTCTGAATTATATGCAGGAATGTTTGTTTATACATTAATTGTAGATAATAAAATAATTGATACAAAAAGAATGATTTTGACAAGTAATTAATGGATAATAAAATTATTACTTATTTTTAGAATAAACTTTACAAACTTTAAACTTTTTAAACTAATAAAAAACTTCATAACTTAAAAAAACATGTCAAATACAGAAAATAAATCTCTCGGTAAGATTGTAAATGACCTTACGAGACCGCTAAAAAATCATAAAGGCTTCATCTTTTGGATTATTTTCTTAGCGTTGGTAATAATAAATGGTTTGGTTGCTTATTATGGGCAGCTAAAAATAGGATTAGGAACAACCGCATTGAGCGACTATGTTTCGTGGGGCTTGTATATATCAAGTTTTATATTCTTTGTTGCAACGGCACTTGTGGGAATGCTCATAAGTTCGGTGCTGGGGCTACTTGGTATAAAGTGGATTACACCAATTGCAAGAATAGCAGAAATGGTGGCAATCGGATTTGTGATGCTTGCAGGAATAGTAATTATATTAGACATGGGACGACCAGAACGATTGTTAAACGTGTTTGTTCATGCAAGAATACAATCGCCAATTTTTTGGGACGCTACAGTAGTAACTTTCTATGTAATAATTAGTTTGCTATTATTCCTACTTCCATTAATTCCAGATATTCCTTTCCTTAAAAAAACAATGACAGATCAACCAAAATGGAAACAACTGATTTACAAAATGTTATCTTTCGGTTGGGTAGGTTCGGAAGAGCAGTATAAAATAGTTAAACGCTCAATGAGAATTCTTGCAATTCTAATTATTCCAGTAGCACTTGGAATACATACAGTTACGTCGTGGTTGTTTGCCATGACACCAAGAATAGGTTGGGATTCAACAATTTTTGGACCATACTATGTATCAGGAGCATTTGTTGCAGGTTCGGCAGCAGTTGTTATCCTTATGTATGTTATCCGAAATACCTACAAGATAAAAGATTACATAACAGAAATGCACTTTGATAAAATGGCAAAATTGCTCGTTTTGGTAATGCTCGTATATGTTTATTTTAATATAAATGAATATATTGTTCCTGCATATAAAATGAAAAGTGGAGACGATGCACATATATTTGCACTTTTTGCAGGGCATTTTGCATTAATGTTTTGGCTCGTGCAAATTGGTGGACTTTTACTTCCAACTGTATTGTTTTTATTTAAGCCATTCCGCAAACCGCTTCCTGCAATGTTAATTAGTATTGCAGTGGTTATTGGAGCTTTTTTCAAAAGATATATTATTACTGTGCCAACTTTGGTTCATTCAAATTTTCCAGCAGATAATGTACCAGCATCTTACACAGAGTATTGGCCTACATTTTCGGAGTGGTCTATAACTTTTATGGCAATAGCATTGGCACTATTAATTGTTACAATTCTTGCCAAACTATTCCCAATTATGCCAATATGGGAAGTTGCACACGATAATGGCATCAGTAATCACGAAATGAACTTATTTATAGAAAATAAGCAAGAAGACAACGAAGAGGTAGAAATACCTTAACAGTTATCAATGAACAGTTAGCAGTTATCAATGAACAGTTCTCAGTTTAAAAAGTAGTTAGGTTAAAATTCAAAGTATTTTTTTATAAATAAGGATATTATAAATTTTGTATTATTAAACAATTTTTTACCTGACTACTTTAGTTTAACGTTTTAAAGTTTATATTTTCTTTGAAAGATTAAAATATATTAAACCAATAAACCAATAAACGAATAATCCAATAAACCAATAAACATGAAAAATATAATAACATCAGCTATTTTTACGCTACTTTTGGTGTCTTCTTTTGGCGTAAAAGCACAGTGGGAGATTTCCGAAGAAGTTAAGAATAAAAAAGCTCCAAATGAAATATCACAAGAGCTTGCCTTGAAGGGAAAAAAGCTTTATAATCAGGCATGTGTGTCGTGTCATGGAACACCTACGCAAGCAGACGGGCTACTGCCAACTGCAACAGATTTGGGTAGCGACAAGTATTTTGACCGCACAGAAGGAGAGGCGTATTTTCAAATTACAGAAGGAATGGCAGCAATGCCAGGTTTTGCCGATAAATTCTCGGACGAAGAAAGATGGAATATTGTCCATTTTATAAGAAGCTACAACCCCGAAAGCACTGTAGATATTTCATCTATTAAAACAATTAATTATAAAATAGATGTGAAATTAAATGACAGCGACAAAAGTATTGTTGCTACAATATCTGCCGATTCAAGTGTAACGGTTAGTGGAGTAAAAATGGAATTCTTTGTGAAAAGATATTTTGGAAACCTTCCAATTACAGCACCAGTTGTAACCAATGAAGAAGGAACTGTTACAGTTGCCTTTCCTAACGACATTCCTGGTGATGCACATGGAGACTTAGAAATAATTGTTAAATTTGAAAACTCCGATTTACATGGCACAGCGGAATTCAGAAAAAATGTTGCATGGGGAACTCATACAGAATACGTAGATATACTTAGCCAAAGAACAATGTGGGGAGTAGGAAGTAAAGCTCCTTGGTGGATAATAGGAATATATTTTGGAATAGTTATAGGAGTAACTTTAACTATTTTATATGTTGTATTCCAACTTTTTTTATTAAAAAAAGTAAGAAATAAATAAGTATAGTTAGACTTCTAAAATTTGGCTACCCACGTAAAGTTGGACAATGAAATTCGTGTAAAGCGTGGACGCTTTACGCATAAATGACTATGTGGCAAGCGTCCACGCTTGCCACGATAAATCATTGAAAATCAATTTAGTCCAACGTTACGTGGGTAGCCTAAAATTTTAACAGCTCTTTAATTGGGGGTAATTGTGAATGCAATTATCCCTAATTTATTATTTGGCAGCCTTTTATTTCCTTCCTCTTTTTGCTTTATTATTGTTATAAGTAGATAGCTGTATAAAAATGACATTCTTTTGTATCACTATATCTATCAGGTATATGCAAAATTATTCATTATTCATTATTCATTACTTTTTGATGTTTTTTCTTATTTGTTTAATTATCGCATTCTTATATATTCTTCTAATTACTTCATTTATTGTTGGTTT
>JAOZQN010000397.1:4210-5742 GCA_029932195.1 Bacteroidales bacterium
GGTTGGACTAGAATACCATATTTTAAATCAGATAAAAACTACAAAAAAGATATAAAAATATCCATTATAGTTGCTACAAGAAATGAGGAAAATAACATAGAAAATTTAATTAAAGATATTATAAATCAGGATTTAAACAGTAATTTTTATGAATTAATTATAATTAACGATTTTTCGGAAGATAATACAACTTCAATAATTAAAAAATATTCTGATAAATATCAGAATATCAGTTTGTTAAATTCAGATTTGAGTGGAAAAAAAGCCGCTTTACAAAAAGGAATTTCGCATGCAAAAGGACAATTAATTGCAACAACCGACGCAGATTGTAGAGTAGGAGAGGAGTGGTTGTCAACTATTTATAGTTTTTATAAAAAGCACAAACCTAAAATGATTGTTGCCCCAGTTGCTTTTTTTCAAAAAGATAAATTGCTAAGTTTTAATAATTTGCAAGCATTAGAATTTTTAAGCCTAATAATTTCGGGAGCAGGAGCAATTGGTTTGCACAAGCCAATAATGTGCAACGGAGCAAATCTTATCTTTGAAAAAGAAGTTTACGAACAGTTTAACGATGCTTTTTCAAGCCAATATGTATCTGGCGATGATATGTTGTTTATGTTAAAAATAAAAAAACGTTATCCCAAGAAAATATTATTTCTAAAATCACGAAAAGCAATTGTTTATACTTACGCTCAAAAAACTCTAAAAGGTTTTGTAAATCAGCGGATTAGATGGACTTCCAAAAGTAAGGCATACAAAGATTTTGACCTTATTTTTACAAGTATTATAATTTTAACAATTAATTTATTGCTATTCATAAGTTTGATAATTAGCCTATTTAACTTCCAATACTTCTCTAATTTTCTAATTCTTTTGTTATTAAAATCAATTCCAGATTTTATTTTCCTCTTAGTTACAAGTAATTTTTTTAATTCAAAGAAGTTATTAATTTTGTTTGCACCACTTCAAATTTTATACTTTATATATATTGTATTCATCGGGTTTATAGGTAATTTTGCTAAATTTAAGTGGAAAGGGAGGTAATTAACAATTTTATTTTTATATTACCTTGTCTTTTCGGAAAAAACAGCTACTTATTACCTTGTCTTTTCGGAAAATATACTTTATCTTTGCCTTGTATTTTTGTAAAAAGGTAATTATATGAAATAAAAATTATGTATTTTAAACGAAAAATAGACGAAGAGTTAACAAATTGGAAAAACAGTAAAATGTTTAAACCATTATTAATCAGAGGTGCACGTCAGATATGGAAAACTCAAACTATCAGAAATTTAGGAAAACAATTTGAATATTTTATTGAAATCAATTTTGAGGCAAATAAAGAAATTCATTCAATTTTTGAAGGAAACTTAAATACTAAAGAAATTATTGAAAATATTTCAGCAATTTATCAAAAAACTTACTCTATATGATGATTTTTTCAGATTTAATTTTCACCATTTTTTTAGTCGAATAATCAAAAATAGATTTAGCAAAATTTAAAACAAAATCGGATAAGTCTTCAAGTCTTT
>JAOZQN010000398.1 GCA_029932195.1 Bacteroidales bacterium
CAAAAACTGGGGGAACTTTTTTTGATGAAATATGAAATTATTAACACCTTACCCATTACCCAAAATAAAACATGCTTAGAATTAATTAAGTTTGCGGCTAAACAGGCTGTTCTGAATAAATATTGTCGTCCATTTAATGGTAATTCATAGATTTCTTGTATGTGTGCTTCAGAATACTCTGTTCCTGATTTTAGTTCTAAATAAATTGTTGCTAACTGAAAGCCCCAACTTAAACCCACTGTTATACCTCCGTCATTATCTCCTATTCTTTCTTCTGTAACAGGATTTACTATTTGCCAATCTGTAAGTAAAAGTGCTTCTTCGGAATGTAAGGCTGATAGTGTGCGGAATCCTATTTTGGCACACCACTCTCTAATCGTTAATTGCATACCATTTATATCTGTAAAAAGCCTGTCGCTATCTACTAATTTTGAAATCATAACTAAACCCATATAGAGCCATACTGCTTCGTCTTGGCTCATTACTGCCCTATTGTGTGTGTCTATTCCTTCTGGCATATTAAAAATACCTGTATATTCTATTCCTCTATCAGGGTCTCCATTTCTAAAATAGTCTACATATTTTAATTGGTTATTATTATAATTGTATATATATCTTGCTGGATCAATTGTATATTTTCTATTTTCAGGGTGTTCTGGTGCACCATCAATATCACAACGTAGAAAAAAACCGTTTAAATCGTTTTCTGATTCTATGTATGTATCTACCTCTGTCCAAAAATTAGGGCTTTTAGGGTTAAGACCAGCTATATCTGCTCTAAAAAACTTTTCAGCATTCAAATCTAATCGTTCAATAGTTCTTAGAACATTAGCTATTTCATATAATGGATCTAAATTACCAGTAAATGGATCTACTGGTCCCATGTGAATATCATATTTTTCATTTATGCCATACTCGGTAGCTAATAAAATCATATATTGAGATATATTTCTCATAGGATTTTCACCATATCCTAAAAAACCTCCGTATTCAAACAATGCCGCAGGAGGTATATTTGTTCCTTGTCTATTTGTTTCATCTACAATTACAAAATCATCAATTAATCTTTGTCTAAAATAAATATATTTTTTTAAGTTTAATTGGGGAGTTTGAGAAAATGTGCTTATCGTAATTAACGCAAGGCAAAATAATATTAAATATTTTTTCATTTTTATTGAATTTATTTTATTGGTATATATTTGTAAAGATTAAAAGTATTGCTATTGATTGTATAACTGATTAAACCATTATTTTTATTTCTATATATATGTTTTATTTCTGAATCTTCACAACCAAGATTATAAATAATGTTATTGTAACTTATTTCTTCTATAGTAAAGTTACTTATAATAGAATCATTAATTGTATATGTATCACAATGATAAGCATAAAATACAATATTCCCTGTATCCCAATACTTTATGCCCAAAGACATTTTATTCTCTTCATTTTTAGAATAACTAATATAATTTATCTCATAAGTTCCTATTTGTCCTTCGTCTTCTGTGCCTACAAGAGGACTCATATAAGAATAATTTTTTATTCTAAAAGTATCATACATAATTGTGTCAGATTTTGAACAAATAAAAATTGCTGTGTCTCCTGTATTTTGTTGAAATTTTAAGCTATCGGGCATATAAAGGTCTCCACGTGGGTAGGTTGGTTTTACAAACCATTCATTCCAATCGCAAGAACTGTAACTCAGTAATAATATAAATAAACTAATAATAATTGTGTTTTTATTTTTCATTTTCAACTTCTTTTAGTTGTTCATTATTATAATCTAATGCGTTGTAATAATTATCATGTGGCACAGTATCTTCACTACATATTGGACCATCTAAATCAGTTCTTATAAAAAAGCCATTAAGGTCTTCTTCGTATGTATGATCCTCCATTATTGCTTGATAATTATTATCTAATGGATTGTGGTAATATTCGTTAGACGCATCGTGTGTGTTCATTCTTAAAAAGCGTTCTGCTGATATATCAAGTCGTTCTATTGTTTTTAGTGCATAATAAAGTTCCGTTAAAGTTTCGGAATAGTCTTGTCCATAATTTTTAAGTAAGCGATACTCTGTTGCAAGTAAAGCAAGATAACTTGCCAAATGAGTTGTTGCATCTCCATTTCTAATTGCAGGTTCTTCCGTCATTGTAAATTTTGTAAAACCTTTATCATTTATAATAACTCCAGGTAACCGTAAAAAAGGTAGATTTGTCCCTGGCAAATCAGGGTCAGCAACTATAATAAACTCATTTCTAAATCGTTCTCTATAATACCAATATTTTTCAAGATTATGCTCTATGTTTTGAGCAAAGATAGGTATTGTTATAAAAAACAATATAACAAATGTAAGTATTTTATTCCATTTCTGTTTCATAGTAGTTGGGTATTAGTTTGTGTATTTTAAAAATTTCGCCTGAATAATATTCATATTGTAATATACCATATTTGTGATTCATGTAGATTTTGTTTACCAAATTATCAAATTCTTCTGTTATAGTTGTATCAGTTAGCACCATAACAACATTAAATATTTTACTATCTATTCTGAATGTGCTATCATGTTCATTAAATGTGACAGACATTGGTCTATCTCCTATGTTCTCAAAAGAAAAATCATTAAAATCATGAATTCTAAAATATCCTAAATTAGCATATCTGTAAAAATAATAATTATTACTATCGTTTAGATGATTAAAATTGATATTTCCTTCTTCGTAAACTTCAGTTATGCAATGAGCATCACCTGGGTGCATTAAATATCTATTGTCTTCACAAATAAAAGTATCGTAATTATTATGGTTACTTTTATAAATTACAGTATCTCCTATTTCATAAACTATTTTATACTCTTCTGGTATCCTATGGTAATTATCTTCGCAGCAAGCTGTTGCAAAAACAATTACTATTGCAAATAAAATTAAAAGTTTTGGTTTCATAATTATTTTTGGTTTTCAAGTTGTTTTATACGTTTGTCTTGTTCTATAATATATAAGGTAAGTTCTTCTATTTTAAGAAGTAGGGTTGCGTTAAATTCTCCTAAATCAAGTCCGTTTTCTTTAACTTCGGCTTCGCTTGGCACTTCTGGTAAGTGGTGGTTTTCTGTTATGTATTGCTCTACTTCTGCGAGTGGCATAAGTTCGTAATCGTTTTGTTAGAGACAAACACGTTTCCAAGTGGCGAAAAGCCACGTTGGAAAGTGTGAGTGTTAAGTGTTTTATGACGGAATGCTTTGGCAAACTTGTAGTTACATGAAAAAAACTGCTTTGCTCTTGCAGGGCGAGACAGTTTTTTTTATTAGAATTAGTTTTTTTCAAATATCATATATCCTGTAATTTCAGTTGTGCTATTTTCGGGGCTATCGTAACGAAAAATCATTTCTTTGTTTGTTAATTTATCTAAAACAAATGTTACCTCGTGTATTGAGGTTTTTTCCTCAGTTACAGTGCTGTCTGGATAATAAGTTTTTAATACTGTGGCATAATAAGTAATTCGTTCTTTATTTTTATAAATATCGTCTCCTTCTGCAAAATACCACTCACCATCGTAGTGGTTTGTTATTTTGGTATATTTAGCACCATACTGATTGTCAAAAAACGAAAAAGAACGAATAACTTCGTTTGTATAAGTCATATCATCTTTAAAATTAAACGTAGAGATATAGACTATTGTATCAAAAGAAGTATTGCTATGATTATAATAACGATATTCGCCATCATAAGTTTCTGTAGCATCAGAAGACAAAGTGCCCTCGTTGTAAATTTTAACGTTTATATTTCCACTTGTTAACTTCCACTCACCTGTAATTTTTGCTTTACGGGTTTGCATAGATAAAAATGGATCGTTCTCTCCTTTTTTGCAACTGCTCATTATAATTATTAATCCTATAAATAGAAATAAAATTTTGCTTGTCTTTTTCATTTTAAAATTATATTTATTCATTAAAAATAAGTTTTTGTGTGTAGATGCTTTCTATTGTAATAAATGAGATAAAATATATACCAGGATATTCACTCGTTAAATCTATCTGAAACTTTTTTGAATTAATTTCTTTGTTTCTGTAAATCAAATTACCAAAATTGTTGTATATCATTACTTCTTGGATGTCAACATTTGCAGGAGATATTGTAATAAGAAATAAACCATTACTTGGATTTGGTGATATTTCTATATTTATTTTATTATTAATATCGTTATTAAGAATTGTTTCTTTTGTTTTTATATTTTCATTTTCCACAATATCAAAAGGTTCTGTTTTTGAAGAATCTATATCTGTTTCTAATGATTTTTCTACTGCATTATTGTTAGGAGTGCACTCTTCTATATACGCCTCAAAATTTCCATTTGATTCAAATTCTCCTTCAAAAATTATTTCATTTCCTGCCTGAAATACAACTAAATCTAATTCATTTTCAATAATAACATCATTTACATAGATATTATTTTGTGCAATATATTTTAGTTCACCAGTT
Source organism: Bacteroidales bacterium (assembly GCA_029932195.1). Lineage (GTDB taxonomy): Bacteria > Bacteroidota > Bacteroidia > Bacteroidales > JAOZQN01 > JAOZQN01. The sequence continues at coordinate 4,477 of JAOZQN010000398.1, forward strand.
CCATATAATGTTTTGTTTTGCAAAAAAATATCTGGTTCATTATCACAACAAGGCAATGGTGTTTGTATATCATTGTTATAAGAAGTTTGTTCAGGAGGGATAACTAAGGTTGCTCCTATTGGAAAATATATTTTGTACTCAGTTTTACCACAATCGTTATGTAAATCCATTTCCCATACATAATGTCCTTGATCAATTGGTATTACTCCCCACATTATTGGGTTATAAATACCATTTATACTATAAACATCTGGCAGCCTACCCATCTCATTTCCTGCTACGTCTGATATGACAATATTTTGTGCAGAAGCTACATTTTCTAAACCGCTTACAGAAACATAATTGTTATTCAAATAAGGATTAGAAGGAAAAACATCTCCATCGGTAGCAGAGCAAGGGTCAGGATTACAGTAATCAACTTCTACAATTGAAATATTATCAACATGAACATAAGCTTCATTTGCATTAGAATGAACATCAAAAACAAACCAATTGTAATCATCTATTCCATTAGGAGGTCCATTAAAAAACAATCTTACTTCATGCCACTCATCTAATTCATAATTCATTATAGATATTTCTTCTAATTCAATAAAATCTTGATAAATACCATCTTCATATTCACTATATCCATCAGGAACAACGTCAAAGGTACAGTCCCAACCCTGGCATTGGAATGTTGCAATTCTGCCTCTTTTTTTATAATGCACCCTTCTTCTTGTTAGGTAAAGTTTTAGAAAATCTGTTTCAGTTAAAACTCTATTCCATGTATAATTTGGCAATCTAAATTTGAATGTTAATAGGTAATGTTTATTTTCTTCCAACTTATTGCTATTTGACATTTTTTGTTGTATTAATTCCCAGCGTCCCAAACCAACATAACCCTCATCGGAGTCTGCACAACCATGATCAGGTGAATGCCAGTTTCTTGCAGGACATCTTGGTCTTTGGTTTGGAAATTTGCCAACAGATTGCCATCGTTTAATTCCCCACTCTCCTTTTTTATATTTCCCATAATTAGAACACTCTGATTTCCAATCGTCGACATCTTTAAAAACATCATATGATTCACAATTTTCAGGATAACATCCACCTTTTTCAAAATCTCCATTTTGAATTTTATTGTCTTGTGCTAACAATAAATTAAGTTGCATTAATATGTAAAAAAAGAGAATAATTTTTTTCATTTTTTTTATGTTAAAATTGACTGAAGTTTCGGAGTTTGTAAATTCTTTATTTAAAGCTCATTATTAATGT
>JAOZQN010000034.1 GCA_029932195.1 Bacteroidales bacterium
TAAATTTAATACATCATCCCCGACCTAAAGGTCAGGGCAATTGAAAATAAACTTGTAAATATTGATTTCCACTAAGGTTTTCTTTTTCGCAAAAGTGTAAAATACTTTGAAAAACGCCGTTTTTTTAATAAATTGCATAAAACGATTTTTTTGTAATATCACCTGTAAGGTGCTTACAATATGCAAATTAAGTAATTTTGTTAAATTTTAATTCATTGATTATCAAGACATTACTTTTTTGCAGTAAAACTGTAACTGTCTAATAATCTGATTATTATGAAGGCAAAAACTTTAGTTAGTTTCTTTAGTAATATTTTAAACGCTTTCAGTTTTTTGTCTGCTTAATTTAAGTCGTTATACTTAAGTTTATCCGCATTTGTTAAGTTGTAAAATGTTTATTTTAAGTAAATTACTTTTATACTTTAAAACTTTTAACTTACTACTCAAAGTTATTTTTCTTCAAAATTAATTTTGTCTTTTGCTATAAAAAGTGGTCGGTCTCTAATTTCGTCGTATATTCTTGCAATGTATTCGCCGAGTATCCAGATTAGCATAAAAAGGAAGCCTATAAAAATAAATATTACAACAACAAGCCACTTGTAAAGATGATAATAAGCATCATTTATTACAACATCAACTAATTGATAGGAAAGCAAAAAGAAACCCGAAATAATACTAATTATTCCCATATACAAACCGAGTTTTAGAGGAATATGTGAAAAATTCATCATTCCACTGATTGCAAGTCCAAGTAATTTTCGGAAAGTGTATTTAGAAATTCCTTTTTCACGGTCTGGTCTGTGATAATCTACAAAAGTGCTTTTGTAACCAGTCCACGCTACCATTCCACGAATGTATTTGGAATGCTCTTTCATTCTGTATAATGCTTTAAGGACTTTTTTATCAATAAGTCTAAAATCGCCAACATTCTGTGGGATAGGGATATTGGTTATCTTATCAAGTAATTTGTAGTAAACTCTGGAGGCTATTTTTTTAAAGAAGTTATCACCTCTATAATTTAATCGTCTTGCATACACCACTTTATAGCCTTCTTTCCATTTGGCAATCATTTGTTCAATAAGTTCTGGAGGGTCTTGAAGGTCGCAGTCTAGCGAAATTATTGCATCTCCAGAAGCATTCAAAAGCCCTGCCCAGAGTGTCGCCTGATGCCCAAAATTACGACTTAAATCTATGTATTTAAGATGCTCATTTTTATCCGAAAGTTCTTTTAATATTGATAATGTTCTATCAGAACTTCCATCATTAATAAAAATAATTTCGTAATCCATTTCAGAATACTTATTTGCAAGAATAATTAAACGCTCATAAATAGCTTCAATATTCTCTTCTTCGTTAAAAGCAGGTATTACAAATGAGAGTTTCATTAGTTTATTGGTTTAATAATTTATTGGTTTATTGGTGTAAACCAATTCAAAACTTCAAAATTTATTTTATGCAAAGGTAATATTTTTTGATAAAAAAATAAAATCATAGCTATTTTATACTCATTCCAACACAGAAACACAAGTTAATCTCGAAAAATAATTTTAATTTATAAAAAAAATAGTAATTTTGATTTTCTTTGTAATTCAGACCTCTAAAAATCAGTGCTAAAAAAATGGACATCACTGTAACTGTTTTATTTTTAAAGATATACGCTCTTTGTTTTTGTAAAATACATGAAATTTGACTTTTTCTAAATTTTAATCTTCATTTTTTTTGAAAATTGTATGTATGCTTATATATTATTATTTCTATTTTGTTGTAGGAATTTTTTATTTAAGCGATTCTAAAGGAGTTAAATGTAATGTCCAGGGTTACTTTAAAACTGTTAATTATCTGATAACCAGGCATCTTGCTTTAATCTTGATTACTTATTTTAGAGGTCTGTAATTAGATAATAAAAGCATTTTACAAATCTGAACAAAAAAACTATGAAAAATACGAAACTTTTTTTAGTTACCATATTGGCAATAATATTTTGTAGCCACAATTTATTTGCACAAGAGGTTCGCTTTATCAATAAAGAAAGAAAATCTCAAACTTTTAAGTTTGAATTTATTAGCAATATGATAATAATTTCTGTTAGTGTAAACGGTAGCAAAGTTATGAATTTTATTTTAGACTCTGGTTTACGGCAAACAATTCTGACCAAAATTCCTGAAAATAATACTATTGCATTTAATTATACCGAAAAAACAACTATCAAAGGGCTTGGCAAAGACAAAGATCTAACCGTCTGGCATACAAATAAAAACAAATTTAAAATAGGAGATATTGTTTGTGATAATCAAAATTTATTTGTATTGGAGGAAGATAGGTTCAACCTCTCTTCACAGATGGGAATAGAAATAAACGGCATAATTGGTAGTCTAATTTTTGAAAATTTTATTGTTGAAATTGATTATATTAAACAAGAAATAACTTTTCATAATCCCAAAAGTTTTAAATATAAAAAACGACACGAAAGATGGATTGCAATACCACTATCTATTTATAAAACAAAGCCTTATGTTAGTTTGCCAGTGTGTATAAATAGCGACACAACAATTATTGCCAAACTTCTAATAGATTCGGGAGCAAGCGATGCTTTGTGGCTTTTTCCTGGAACAAATGATAGTATTATTTATCCACAATCAGGCACAGAACTATTTCTGGGACAAGGGCTTAATGGAGATATTTTTGGCAAACAATCCAAAGTAGAAAGTTTAACTATTGGCAAATATATTCTTGAAAAAACAAATGTTTCTTATCCCGATACTTCTGCACTGCACAATTCTTTTTCTAATGATATTACTGGACGAAACGGGAGTATTGGCTCAGAAATCCTAAGACGTTTCGACGTTATATTTGATTATAACAATAAAAAAATGTTGTTGAAAAAAAACAGCAGTTTTTCCAATGCTTTTAATTATAATTTAAGTGGTCTTGATATTGAAAAACCTTATTTAGACCTTCCTATTTTTATGGTATTTCAAGTTCAAGAAGGGTCGCCAGCAGATTTGGCTGGTTTAAAAATAGGAGACCAATTACTCAGTATAAACGGAATGAATATCGTAAATTACAGTTTAAACGACATTATTTTAATGATGAGAAGTAAAGAGGGAAGAAAAATAAAAATGAAAGTAATGCGAGACGGGAAAAAAATAAAAGCAAAATTTAGATTAAAATGATTACGAATGTAGAGACGTGCCATGTGGCACGTCTCTACCATATTACCAGTCGTAGTAAAAATTATTGATAGCGGTTTTTATTCCAAAAGAAATAAATTTGTCTTTTTTTGGATTTGATGTATTAGAAAAATCTCTAAATTGTAGGGTTGTATAAATCTGCAAATTGGTTGTTTTATTAAAAATATAACCAAAAGTATAAAAAGTGTTCTTTATTTTGGTCTCACTCCCCTGCCCTACTTCATTTCCAAAATCTGAAATGTTATCTGTGTTTAGATTAAAAATATCCGAGCCTGAATTAAAAATATAATTCTCTCCTCCTTCACCAAGGACAAAAGAATCTGTGCTTGTGAGAGCGTTGTTATGTTTAAATAAAAAATAAAATTTATAAGCCTCTAAATTTGCAATAATTACAGTTTCCTTAAAACCTGCTCCAAGTGGGTGTGCGAGTTCCTGGTTGTAATGAGAATACTCTTGATGCCAATCTACGTGAGTATATGCGTAAGGACGAACCATATTATACTCTGCTTGAATATATAGACTTATCTTTTCTATTTTATTGAAAAAAGCATCATAAATTTTTGCCCCAACCTGATAACCATATTTATTTTCAATATAACCTTTCTTGCCTCCTATTTTATCAAATTCAACATTATCTAACATAAATTGCCCATAAATTTCGGTATATTTTATAGGATTTATTTTAATATTTAAACCAAGCAAAATATTATTTTTGTCGTTCAAGCCGTATTGCAAAGGACGAACTAACATTATGGGGTTAAAATAATTTACGTTAAACTTCTTTGTATAAGTGCTATCGTCTGATGTTTGCCAAATAATTCCTTCAAAAATTCCAACCTGAATTTTGTTATGTGGCGAATAACTAAAATAATTAAAAGTTCCATGTTTTTTATGATGATACATATAATACCTTGTTGTAAATGCCTGAAATTCTGTAAATAAACTTGTATATTGAAATTTTCCAAAATCAAAACTAAATTTAGCAAAAGGATAATTAAAACTATTATCCGATAGCAAAAGCGAACGGTAGCCATCTCCAATAAAATGTTTGCCATGCCCCAACTGTAAATTAAATTTCTTGACTGGCGAAAAAGAAATATATCCCGAAGCGTAGCCAAAATCTCGCCCCATAATATCTCCTTTTTTAAAATCTTTCCACGAACCCTGTCCGGGAATAACAACCTTATCTACTATTTTATTATCCACGTATTCAGGAAAAAATGCCTGATTTTCGTAAAAACTACTATAAAAAGATAATTTTTCGCCCAAATCTCCAGAAAATTCAAAAGCACGAGTATTCTGCGAAAAACTGCTCGTATCGTATTCACTCCTCCCCTGATGCAAATTTATTAGCGGATTAAAATAAATATTCAAATCTTTTTTTTCAATAATGATAAAATCTTCTTTAAAAGCCTTTCTCGGCAACCAATTAAAAATATTTTTTCTTTTTCTTGTAATTTCTGGACTAATTTTTGCTTCAACATAAGACCGTCGCAAAGGCTTAAAACCTGTATGAACTATTTCGGAAGAAGCACTAATTTTTTTTGAGACTTCTCTTTCTGATTGATTTCCCAAACGGTAGTTTGTGTGCTGAGCAAACAAAAATGTTGGTAATGAAAAAAGAATAAACAGAAATATAATTTTTATTTTTTGTATCATAAGTAGTTTTTATTTAAAAAAAAATTTACTCGAAGGCATTTTGCTCTGAATACTGCAAATTTAATCTTTTTTTTCAATTTTTAAATAAATAAAAAAAATACTTTTTGAACAAACAAATCTGACAAATATCATAAACTCCTGAAAAAGTAGAACTTACAATTCACTTAAGTAAACTAGAGTTTACTTTGCTTTTTTACTTAAGTTTAAAAATGTAACACTCTAAAAAACAATACACTTACAAAAACAAACACCAGCTACACTGCTGAATATCAGCAAAATAGCACAAAAGCAAAACAGCAAAAATTTTAATACTTAATTATCAGCACTTTACTTAAGTTTACAAAACTAAACAAAGTAAAACATGCTTTACTTTTTGTCGTTTACATTTGTATTTATAAGTTTAACCTTTAATTGATACCGTCTTATTATTAGCCAATTACATTTTTTGTAAGAAAATCTAAAGAATATTAGTTGGAGGAATTTATTAATTGATTCAAAAATAAATAAAAAAAGCGAACATCTTTGTAGAAAAGAGTTCGCTTTTTTTGAGTTATTAGTGTTATGTCAAGCTGGAAAAGTTTTGAAATTATGAAGTTTTGAATAATATTATGCCAAAAAAACAACGATTTCAGGATTATACTTAAGTGAATTAGCTTTTCGGATAAACCCAACAGCGTCTGCATAATAATGCTTAAAAACCTAATTCACTTGAGTATAAGAGACTAAATAAGGTTGTCCTATTTAGTAATGTTTTTTTGAATATTCAATATTTTTTTTATATAATCATACTAACTCCCCCAGTATGTTACACACTCAAATCAAATTAAAAAATTATTTTTATGCAAAAATAATAATTTATATTAACTTTGCATATATCAATGGATTATTTACAGACTGAGTTTAATTGGAAAGATGTCTATTATAATAAAGTTAATGTTGTGTCCACTCCGAAAAGCATCTTTTTGCCAAACTTGGCGTTGGATACAAATTTTAAAGTACTCATTTACAATAAGTGCAATGAGACATGCTCATTGTGTTTATAAAATCTGTATCCGCCTTGATTTTGGCAAAAATACACTTCTCGGAATGGACTCAATGTTAGGAAGTATTTATCAAACTACATAATTTAGAACACCATCACAATAAAAAAATAAATTTTATGAAACAAAAAATAATAATTTTATTTGTAATTTTAAGTCCCTTGTTTGTTAATGCTCAGTATTTTAAAATATTTGATATAGACACAACTAATTATCCGGAAATTAGGGCAAAATATATCGCCGTAGATGAAAAAGGTAGGCAAATTCATAATTTCCAACAAAATGATATAGAAATACATGAGGGAACTAAGCCAGTAAAAATAAATCAACACAAAAATTCGGTAAAAGGAACACCACAGGCTTTGTCTATTGTTTTAACAGTTGATGTTTCTGGCTCTATGAATAGTAAAAAAATGGCGATAGCAAAAGAAGCCTCAAAAACTATTGTAAAACTCACTCCTTTAGAACTTTCAGAAATAGCAATTACCTCCTTTGACCATAAAAATTATCTTAATCAGGATTTTACCAAAAATGCAGATTTATTGAATAAAACAATAGACGAGCTAATTCCATTGGGTGGAACGGATTATAATTTTGGGTTCACAAAACCTATTGCAGGAGCTTTGCATGTTGCTAAAAATGGATATAATAAAAAAGTTGTAATTTTTCTTACCGACGGGCTAAGTGAAGGAAGTTCCGAAGAAATAATAAAATATGCAAATGAAAATAACATAATAATATACTGTATATCGGTGGATATGGTAATGCCAGAAATTCTAAAAGATGTGTCGGCAAAAACGGGTGGACGAAGTTTTGAAAATGTGAAGAGTATTACAATGGCAAATAAGGTTTATACAGATATTTTGCAAATAGAGCAATCATCTACCTATGGCACAATTAGTTGGACTGCTACAAAAAAAGAATTTCCAGAAGTTACACAAATAAAAGTAAAGGCAAGCAACAAAGGTAAAGAAATAAATGGAACTTCTGAATATAAAACTAATGACAACCAGGTGGTTAAATTGGAAGTTAGTTATTTTACACTAAATCTTGGCAGCAACACCAAAGTTGGAGAACCTATACAAACAGAAATTAAAATAACGGCAAGAAATGCAGACCAAACAATTATAAAATTAGATAATACGAATAACCATATTTTTAAACTTTCTAAAATAAAACTTCCTTTTGTTATAAAAAACAATGAGAGCAAAACAATAATTATTAAATATATTCCCAAAGACTTGGGCTGGATTTCTTCTATAATAAATATTGAAACAAAAAATGGATATGAACTAAGTCTATTTGCCACAGGAGGAAACCCTGCTTTACCTTCTGATTTTAATAATAACTTCAAGTTTGTTTTTCCCAACACAAACACTTCGTTGTTAGCAAATACCGATACTTCTATTATTTGGAGCGGAATAAATAAAACCGATTCTGTAAATATATTTTTTAGCACAAATGGTGGTCAAGAATATGCAAGAATAGATGTGAGTAATAATTTAAGTTATCCTTGGCATATTCCTAATATTGAGCAAAAAAATTGTAAATTTAAAATACTAAAAATTATTGATATAAAAGAAAATAGAATTTTGGATACTAATTATTTATCAAAAATAAAATTTTCGGAAAAAAGTAAAATTTTTACCCTAAGAAATAATAATTTTGATACTTTATGCTTGTTTACAGAACAAAAACAACCAATAAAATTAACTAAAATAAAAGAAAGGAAAATTTCTCCGGATAATTTTTTTGTTAGCAGAACAGGAGAATATATTATTTTTACAGATAAAAACTCTACTCAAGCAAGTCTCTGGAATATAATTAATAATAAAAAAATATCCGACTTAGAAAGGCATGATTATACTATTTCTGATGTTAAGTTTAGTAGCAACGACAGTATGTTTGTTACAATTGCAAATAACAAAAAAACAGTTGTCTGGGAAACAGAAACAGGAAGTTTAATTAATAATTTTATATACGAAAAAAGAGGTCGTGTTATTGCAATAAGCCCTGATAGTAAGAAAGTTGCTGTTGCTTATGAAGATAAAAATATTATTATTTGGGATATTAAAACAGGTGCAGAAATAAGTAAATTAAAGAAGCATAAATCTAATATAAAAGTATTAGAATTTAGCCAAGACAGCAAAAGATTACTTTCGGCTGCCGAAGATGGGTTTATTATTTTATGGGATATTGAAACTAATAAAAAAATAGATGTTTTTAAGCACAAGCAAAAAATTATTACAGCTTTTTTTGCAAGTAACGAACAAAAAATTATTAGTACTTCTGCCGACAACACTGCAATAATTTGGGATATAGAGAATAAAAAAAATAAAATAATTTTGAACAAACACACTTCCGATGTTATTGATGCAAAAATTAATGCCAAAGGGGACAATATTATCACATTAAGTAAAGATAAAACTGCTATTTTGTGGGATTACCCGAGTGGTAACTATCTGAGAACTATCAAATTAAAAATAGCATCTTCTAAAAATATTGTTTATTTTTCTAACAACGAACTTATTATTTCAAACAACAACTCTAATTACGATTTATATAATTTAGATTCAACACAATACAGTAAAGACTTTTATTATACCAACGAAAAAGCACCTGGTAGTTTAATCCTAAATTTTAAAAAAGAAACCTCTTTGGTTCTAAACGTGGAATTTAATAACTCTTGTAACAAATTGATATTAGCAACAGTAGATGGGAATGCCAAAATAAAAGATTTAAAAACAGGTAATACCTTAAACAAAATAGAAGGTATTACAGGTGAGGCTTCGTATAGCCCAGATGAGAAGTCTATTTTTGCGATAAATAAAAATACTCTTAGCGTTCGGACATCTGAGGGGGATTTTAAATATTCTTTGGGTGGAAGTTTAGGACACAAAAAAAACATTACAACTGCCGAGTATTCGCCAGACTCTAAAATAATTTTTACGGCAAGTGAGGACGGTTTTTTAAAATTGTGGGAGTCTAAAAGTAGTAAACATCTTGGGGATATTAATATTAATGAAGCAATAACTCTTGCTACTTTTAACAACGATGCTACAAAAATTATTGCAATAACAGAATACAATATTTATATTGTAGATGTAGGAAAAAAGATAGTTTTAGAAAAAATAAAAACAGAACATCCACAGCTATCTATAATTACAAGCCCTGATAACGAGTGTTTTATTACAACAGATGGAAAAAGAACAACTATTTATAAATTAGAAAATGGAAATAAATTGTATGAATTTGAAGGACGTTTTATAGATATTGTAGAAGGGAGCAATAAACTTGCAATACAAAATAAAAATAATTTGAATTTTATAGACTATAAAACAGGAAATTTTTTGTATAAAATTCCAAAAATAAACGAAGTTTATGATTTTAGCCCCGATGGAAATCGTTATATTTCAAAGAACTACATGGGACTTAATGTTTGTGATATAAATTCAGGAAAGACTCTATATAATTTAAAATTTAAGTCTATTTTTAGCGAAAAGTTGGATATTTTCTTTAGCCCAGATGGTAATAAAATTTTAATAGTAAAAAATAATAATGTATCTATCTGGTATGCTCCACAAATATTAATTGCAGAATCTGAGTCTTTTGATATTGTGAGACCAATTCCTCAAACACACGATGTTGTTTTTGCATCTCCTATACTTCTAAATAGTGAAATAAGAGGGAGTAGAAAAATTCTTAGTAATAAAACAAAATATCCCATTATTATTAAAAATATTGAAATTGAAGGAAAAAATGCAAATTGCTTTAGCTTAGATAAAGGTTTTTCAAAACAAATTATTCAGCCAAATACGTCTTTAGAAATATTGTTTAAATTTAAACCAGATAGCTGGGGACAAAAATCTGCTAATGTTATAATCCACACTCCCACAGACACTTTAGTAGCTACAATAAGAGGAACAGCAGTAAAAGACGGTTTTGATAGATTAAATGATGAAGTATATTTTGGAAAAGTAAAACCGTTGCAACAAAAAGATACTACTATTTCTGTATTAAAAAATACAACTGCTAATGATTTAGAAATATTGAAAATTGAAACTACCGGACCAGATAAAACACAGTTTCAATTAAAATGTGATGAGAAGATAATTAAAAGAGGAGAAGATTTAATTTTAAAGATAGAATTTAATCCACAGAAACAAGGTCTAACTAATTGTAATTATAAAATATACATAAAAGGTAAAGAAAATTCGCCAATAGAATTTACAGCAAATGGTGAGGGAGATGCTCCTCGTATAATAAAAGTAAACGGAAAAATAACAGATAAAGATACTAACAAGCCCGTAGAATCTCAGATTTTTTGTTATGATTATATGTCGGGAACATGCTTAGACACAACACAAACTGATATTTTTGGAAACTATAGTCTTAAAATTTTTGTAGATAGAGAATACGTAATAATTGCAGAAGCAAAAAATTATTTGCCAGCAAGCGATAAAATAAATTTAACACTTCTTATTTTAGAACCAGAATTAGAAAGTAATATAGAAATATCCCAAATAAAAGAAGGTGGATTTTCGTTAATTCACAGCATATCTTTTGAGAGTGGAAATACGGAATTAACCGATGATATTATTGTAGAATTAGACCATTTTTTGAAAATGCTAAAAAGCAATAAAAAAATAGAAATAGAAATATCTGGACATACAGATAGTAAGGGAAGCGAGCAAAGTAATCAAAAAATTTCTTTAAATAGAGCAGAATCAATAGAAGACTATCTAATAATCAAAGGCATAGATAAAACCAGAATAACTACTACTGGTAAGGGAGAAATACAACCAATTACAACAAATGACACCAAAGAAGGACGAGAACAAAATCGTAGGGTGGAAATTAGAATTATAAAAATGTAAAAAAAAATAAGTAGGTGGGCAGTTAAAATTGCAAATATACGAGTGTGCCAAAAGTTTCTTAACAATAGATTTTTAAGTTGTATATACTTAAGTGAATTAGGTTTTCGGATAACCCGACAGCGTCTGCAAGACCTGTCGGCGTTTATAATACTTAAAATCCGAAAACCTAATTCACTTGAGTATAATGTAGTAATCAAAAAAAAAGATAGAGTTAAGTGGTCGTTTTGTTATTTTCTACTACAAATAAAGAAAAATACGCAACTATCTATATTTCTAATTGCGGTTACCTGCTGTCTGACAGTGTTTTAAGTCATGCAACTTTGTTGCATAGATTTAAAACACTGTCAGACAGCTCATGAAACAATAAAACAAACAAGAATCAAACGTCCAGTTATTGTTTTAGCCTTTAATGCATAGTCATTTACGCTAAATTTAATCAACTCTTGTTTTGAGGTCTGTAATTCAGTATAATTGAAAATTAGTATCTTAATCCTGAAAACGTTGTTTTTTTGGCATAATATTATTCAAAACTTCAAAATTTCAAAACTTTTCCAGCTTGTCTGGGTTAGGTTACTCCTGTTTATCAGGTGTAAACCAATCGTAAATCGTAAATTTAAAATTGTCAATCTACTTAAAAACTCATTTAATTATGAAAAATAAAAAAATATTTACTTTGTGGTATAAAAAAATTATTATTATCAATCTTATAGTTGTTTTATCTTTCTTTTATGCTTTTTCGCAAAGCGGAAGTTTAGAGTATATGGGAAAAAATAGAAATCTTATAACTTTTAGCAACAATTATGAAAATGATGAAGGAAGTTTAACTATAAAAACAGCAGTAAATTTCCCAAGTGATTATTTTGCCACTGCTGCACACGTGGAAATAAAAGTCCTTGTTATTACCAATTATAGAACTTATGAAGTAGCTGTGGTTGATAAATATTATGGTTCACATCACAAAATGAATGGAGTTCCTTCACGAAAAATAGTAGAATATGAAGAAGGTAGAACAGTTTATTTTACTACTAATAAGCAAATTTCGGAAAAAGAAAAGGTAGAACAAATTAATTTGAAATTACAGTTTTATGCAAACGACAAAGTTATAACTTTTGCTTTACGCCAACAAGCACCTCCCAAAAAAGATGAGACTACATCGCTTGCTGATATGAAAAAAAATGCAGGTAATATTGATGTAGAAATTTTGAGCATTCAAGAAACAAACTTCTCTGTAATGGACTTGGGTTTTAATGTAAAATTTCCAGCAAAATACTTTGACAAGAGTGCAAAAATGAATATTGCACCAGAAATAGTTTGTGAAAATGGAGATGTTATTACTTCTCCCGATAAATTTACGGTTGTTGGTGAAAATAAAACACAGGGAACAGTTATTAAATATTCAGAAAAAACAATTCTTAATTGTAATCCTTCTTTTGCTTATAGTCAAGAAATTAAAACTTTAAAAATAAAAGCAACTGTTACTATAAAAGGAGAGAAAGTTGATTTTTATATTTATGATGAACCGTTTAATATTAAATCTAATAATAATACATCAGAAAATAATGTTGTTATTTCAGAAGGTAATGAAGCTGTTATAAAAAATGATGTTGAAGCTACAATAAATAATCTTCCTCCTAACATTACTGAAACTAATAATAACATAAAAATAAAATATTATACAACCGAAGAATTACAAGCAAAATTAGATAGCCTTACAAATTTACTTAAAGTTAAAAAATCGGAAAATGATGCAAAAAGTCAAGCAGTAATACAGGCAGAAATGGCGAGGATAAATTTTAAATTAAATAACTTTGGCTTGGCATACCAACATTTTAGCAATGCTATTAGGATAAAAGAAGAGACAAAGGATACTGCAAATTTGGTTAACCTATATTCCAGTATTGCTCTAATCTCACAGTCGCAAAACAATCCTGATTTAGCAATTTCGTATCTAAAAAAAGGTATTCAAATAAAAGAACAATCAGGTAGTAATAAGGAACTTGCAAAATTAAACAATCAACTTTCTGGTGTTTACTACGAACAGAAAAATTATGAAAATACAATAAAAACCTACGAAACAATTATTCAAATTGAAGAAGAAAATAACAACCCTGAAGAACTGTCTTCTTCTTATAATAACTTGGCAATTGTTTATGCAGATAATCAGGAGTATAAAATGTCGGAGTTCTTTTTAAAAAAATCAGAGAATATAAGTAAAGAACTTCCAGACAATAAAAAACGAAGTGCTATAATTTTAAACAATGCTGGAAATAATTTATTCTATCAATCTAAATATAAAAAGGCATTAGAAAAATATGATGCTTCCTTAAAAATAAAAGAAGAGATTGCCGATACAAATGCAATAGCTCGCACACTTTTTAATATTGCAAATACTCATAATAAATTATCAAATAAAGATGAAGCATTAAAAAATTATGAAAAAAGTAAGGCTCTTGCACAACAAGTATATAACAAAGAACTTGTGGATAAAAATAACTATCAAATAGCAGAACTCACTTCTTTAAAAGAAGAATGTTCAAATGCAGTTTTTTATTTTAAGGAATATATTAACTCTTTGAATTACAATGTAAATGATTTTTCAAAACCAATTCCAGAATTTATTAAAAAATATTTAATAAATGATAAAATAAATGAATTGGAGATGCAATTAGATATTGTAAAAAATAAAGCTCTTGCTTTTAAAAAACTTTTAAATACAGAAGAGAAGCTCACAGAAGTGCTTAAAAAGAATGCAAAAAGCAAAAATATTCTAATTACTGTTCTTGGTTCTGGTTTGTTAATTGTTTTACTTTTGGCTTTGCTTTTTTTACGAGAATTATCATTAAAGAAAAAAGCACACATAAAATTAAACGAACATTTTGAAATTATAAAACAACAAAACGAAGAGATTTTAGCACAATCGGAGCAATTAAAACAGGCTAATGAGGAAATTAGCACAATAAATGAAGATATAAATAGCCAAAAAGAAGAATTGGAAAATACATTAGATAATTTACAGAAAACACAATCGCAATTGGTAGAGTCTGAAAAAATGGCATCGCTGGGACAGCTGATTACCAGCATTGCACACGAATTAAATACACCGCTTGGTGCAATAAATTCGTCTATTTATAATGTAAAAGAAGGACTGAAATTTTCATTAAAAAATCTTCCTTCATTAATTAAAAAAATTAGCGATGAGGAATTAAAATTAATGACCAACTTACTGGAAAC
This sequence comes from Bacteroidales bacterium, assembly GCA_029932195.1. Lineage (GTDB taxonomy): Bacteria > Bacteroidota > Bacteroidia > Bacteroidales > JAOZQN01 > JAOZQN01. The sequence continues at coordinate 13,999 of JAOZQN010000034.1, forward strand.
AAGCCTAATAAATACAAGTCATTATACTTCACGAGAGATGCGAAAATTAAAACGCCAAATACGAAAAGATTTAGAAACAAAAGAATGTCAAAAAGCTTATTTTGTGGCAGATATGTTGTCTGAAATGGAAATTTTTGATAACTATGAACAGTTTAATAAACTTTTTGAAAGCAAAAACATAGAACCAATAATGAATGCGACTTATAATCTTTCTATTCAGCAAAAAAACAGCGAAAATATAACAGTAGCCGTAGGTCGTGCTTCCAAAATAATTTCGGCACTTCGCAACTACTCACATCAGTACGACACCGACCAACTAACTGATATAGACATAACTAAAACAATAGAAACTGTTTTAACACTTTATCATAGTAAAACGAAACACAATATTACCATAGTCAAAAAATTTGAGCCAATTAGAAATATAAAAGTTTTTGCCGATGAGTTAAATCAAGTTTGGACAAATTTATTACATAATTCAATTCAAGCAATAGAAGGCAAAGGTAAAATTACCATTGATGTAAAAGAAGTTGATAATTATATAAAAATAACACTTATCGATACAGGAAAAGGGATTCCAGAAGAGATTAAAGAAAAAATATTTACACCGTTTTTTACAACAAAAGCTGCTGGCGAAGGCACTGGACTTGGCTTAGATATTACTCGTAAAATAATTGAAAAACACAATGGTAAAATAGATTTTGAAAGTGAACTTGGAAAAGGAACTACTTTTAATGTCTTTTTGCCTATTAAGTAGTGGGACAAAAGTTTCTTAACAATAGATTTTTTCTTATAACTTCTCGTGTAAAGCGTGGACGCTTTACGCATAGATAGTCCACGCCTGCCACTAATTTTATTGTTAAGGAACTTTTGGCACACTCGTATGTTTGCACTTTTAAAATATAGTTATAATATACTATCATATTATTTTTTCATAAAAGATATTTGTAAAGATAAAATATTATTTTATTAAAAAAAGATAAAAATGAAAATAGATAGCTTCGTCTGTTTGCACTTTTAAAATATAGTTATAATATACATCATATTATTTTTTCGTAAAAGATATTTGTAAAGATAAAATATTGTTTTGTTTCTCAAAACCCAAAATAATTGAATTTTAAGAAATAAAAAATATTTAACATGCAGTTAATAAGGCATTAATCATTTAATGTCGGTTGTTTTTTTGTCCAAAGTCCAAAATTAAGTCAGTATTTTATCATGTTTTTTTCAAATTTCAAATTTTCTGATTATAACGGATTTTGTTGAAATTGTAATAACTTTATTTATAATGAATTATATAAAATATAAAGGGAAAAAATCCGTGAAAAATCCGTTCAATCCGTGTTATCTGCGTTCCTATTAATTGAACAAATAGGTATTAGGAAGCAAAATAGCTAATAGTCAGCGATTTATAATTTCAACAAAATACGTTATAATCAGCAAATTTTTAACTCAAATTTAAAATTATTTTTGATTTATTTATTTATTTTTCAGGTGTCCACCAATCGTAAATCGTAAATTTAAAATTATTTTTATCCAAAGTCTAATATGTTGCTAAATATTAAAATTTAAGTTGATTATCAAACAAATGTAAGGCAAATTATTAGTTTTAATTTGCCTTATACTCCTCAACTTTTCAATGTGAGCCGTTTTTATTGTTAAAATAGTGAATTTGCTGGTCTGTTTATTTCAAAAAATGGTTTACCGAGATGATTATAAGCATTTTCAGTAGCTTCACGACCTCGTGGAGTTCGCTTGATAAAACCTTGCATAATTAAAAAAGGTTCGTAAACCTCTTCAATTGTGCCAGCTTCCTCGCCAACAGCAGTAGCAATTGTAGTCAGTCCAACAGGTCCGCCTTTAAATTTGTCGATAATTGTAGAAAGGATTTTATTATCCATATCGTCTAAACCAGATTTATCAATATTTAGAGCTAATAATGAATATTTTGTAATTTCTATATCTATATTTCCTGTGCCTTTCACTTGTGCAAAGTCTCTTACACGTCGGAGTAAGGCATTGGCAATTCGTGGAGTTCCTCTACTACGTGAGGCAATTTCTGAAGCCGCTTCATGGTCTATTTCTACCTGCAAAATACTTGAGGAACGTTTTACAATTTTAGTGAGAACATCGGCATCGTAATATTCTAGGAGAGCTTTTATTCCAAACCTTGCTCGCAATGGGCTTGTTAGTAAGCCGGAACGAGTTGTTGCTCCCACAAGCGTAAACGGATTTAATGATATCTGAACAGACCGTGCACTTGGTCCTTTGTCAATCATAATATCGATTTTAAAATCCTCCATTGCCGAATATAAATACTCTTCCACAATTGGACTCAACCGATGAATCTCATCAATAAAAAGCACATCTTTTTCGTTCAGGTTGGTAAGCAAACCTGCGAGGTCGCCAGGTTTATCAAGCACTGGACCAGATGTAATTTTTATTCCTACGCCAAGTTCGTTGGCAATAATATTAGAAAGTGTAGTTTTTCCGAGTCCCGGAGGTCCGTGTAATAAGGTGTGGTCTAATTGTTCATCTCTCATTATTGCTGCTTTCACAAAAACTTTTAGATTTTCAATAATTCCTTTTTGTCCACTAAAATCCGAAAAATTAAGAGGACGGAGTTCTTGCTCGTGCTGTTTTTGGTCGTCTGATATATTTTGGTCGTGTAAATCCATTTTGTAAGTTTCAGGTTGCAGGTTGCAGGTTACAAGTTACAGGTTACAAGTTACAGGTTGCAGGTTGCAAATACTAAGCAACACATTTCTAATACCTTGCGAAATTAGAAACTTGAAACTTGGAACCTGAAACTTGTAACCTGAAACTTGCAACCTGTAACTACATTTTGTATAAATATTGTTGAATTTTATATTCTTCTCCTATTTTATAAAAAATAATTTTTTCTATAAAAATACCATTTTCATAAGTTATATTATAAGTTAGTGTTGTTATAATTTTTTCGTTTTTAACTTCAGAACTAAAAGCAGTTCTACTAAACAACTGAATATTACCACGTTCTTTATTTATGCTTTTTAAAACCTCAATCCACTCTTTTTGAGATGTTTGAGTAATAGCATCTTCTGTTAGTAGTTCCAAAACATCTTCAAATTCATTGTTCTGTATTTTTGTATAAAATTCGTTCCCCGTTTCACCTGCTCCATTCACAGCATCGCACGACGGCAAAAATAAAATAAACAATAAATGAATAATGAATAATGAATAATGAATAATTGATTTATTTTTGAAAATAGGCATTGTATAGTATTGCTAAATTGTTTTATTGTCAAATTGCTAATTTGCCTTATTGCTCTTCTTTACAATGTAGCAATAAAGCAATGTAACAATATTTGACTATTAAAAATAATTTTTACATTTCGTAATAAATTGGTGCTCCTGGTCCGAGTGGTAGTCCGATTAAAATCCATGCGATAATTAAAATTGTCCAAACGATAAGAAATACCATTGAGTATGGTAACATTGTGGCAATTACAGTTCCTATTCCAGCTTTTTTATCATATTTTTGCATAAATGCAATAATTAATGCAAAAAAGCTCATCATTGGCGAAATTAAATTTGTTACGCTGTCTCCAATTCTATATACAACTTGCGATAGTTCAGGTGAATAGCCCATCAACATAAACATAGGAACAAATACCGGAGCAAGTATTGCCCATTTTGCCGAAGCCGAACCCATAAACATATTTAAAGTAGCCGCCAAGAGTATAAATAAGATAACCAAGGGTATTAATCCTAAACCAGATGCTTGTATTGCCAATGCACCTTTTATGGCAATAAATTCGCCCAAGTTGGAATGCTTAAAAAATGCTACAAATTGAGACGCAAAAAATACAAGAACGAGATACAGACCAAGAGTTTTCATACTATCAGCCATGCCTTTCATAACATCGGAGTCGTTTTTGAATTTCTTGGTGATAAAACCATAAATAACTCCCATCAGCCCGGCAATTAAAAACAACATACTTACAACCCCCTTTATTAGTGGAGATGTTAGTAATCCATCGTCAGAAATTTTGGATTTTTGAATTATCTGCTCTCCATATTTAGCAAAATTATCTTCGCCAATATATTTAACAATCGCAGTTTTAAACTTCTCAATGTTTTTATATTTTTTATTACCAATAGACTCTAAGTCATATAAAATCTTTTTATCAATCTCTTTTTCAAAATTAGTAATACTTTTAGATTTTAATTGATATTGAGGTCCTCTAAAAAATCCATTTTCTGGAATTATTAGAATTACGGCTATTGCCAGAATTATAACTGCTGTTATTGTAGATGCTCGCAAACCAAATTTTTCTCTTTTGGTTAAAGTTTCTATTTTTTCGGGTAGTACATCTCCTTTGTATTCGCCTAAGCGAGGAGCTATAATCTTCTCTGTTACAATTGTTCCCGCAGTGGCAATAACAAATGTGGAAACAAACATGAAAAAATAATTTGCCGTAGGATTTACATCATACAAAGGGTCTTGAATATGAGCCGCTTCGGTAGATAATCCTGCAAGGAGTGGGTCAACAGTTCCGAGAAAAAGATTTGCACTAAATCCTCCTGAAACTCCCGCAAAAGCGGCTGCCATACCTACTAACGGATTACGTCCAAGTGAATTGTAAATTATTCCTGCAAGGGGAATTAGTAAAATATATCCCACATCGCTTGCCATATTTGACAAAATACCAGCCAAAACAACCGAAAATGTGATAAATTTTTGTGGTGTAGAAATTACCATAAGCCTAATTGCAGCAGCAATAAGACCGCTTCGTTCGGCAATTCCAATTCCGAGCATTGCTACAAGCACAATTCCAAGTGGGGCAAAACTGGTGAAATTCTCAACCATTTCGGTCAAAATCCAGTGGATTTGTTTTTCTTCTAATAAATTTAGTGGAGTTACTATTTTTCCTGTTGCAGGATTTACTGCCTCCCAACCAAGCCAGTATGCTACGGCGGATAAAAGAATTATTAATAGAGCAAAAATCCCAAACAAAGTAGCTGGGTGTGGAAGTGCATTTCCTCCTTTTTCTACAAACAATAATATCTTATCTAAAAAGTTTTTCTTTTTTTTCATCTTTAATTCTAATTTTGAATCCATTCCGATAAGTGTATTTTGCCAAAATTAAGGCGGATACGGATTTCACAAATGGAGTTTACTTACTATAAATGAGTATTTTAAATTTTATATCCAACGTGAGTTTGGCAAAAAGATGCTTTTCGGAGTGGATTCAATTTTTGACAAAATTAGTAAAATAAATAGAAGTTTAATTTATTTTGGAATAAAAAAGATAAATCCACAAGATTTTAAGAAACTACTGGATTTAGATTTATGTGAATTTGGGCTACTCACGTAAGGTTGGAATAAATTGATTTTCAACGATTTGTCGTGGCAAGCGTGGAAGCTTGCCGCATAGTTGATTATGCGTAAAGCGTCCACACTTTACACGAGTTTATTTGTCCAATGTTAAACGGGTAACCTGAATTTGCAACTTGTATGCTAAGGAGTTAAAAAATTAAAGAAGTCTTAATAACTTTGATTTCGCTAATTTTAAAACTCATTATTTGAATTAAAAAATAGTATAATGATATTCAGTTATTTATATTATCTAAGATAATCAATATCTTGTTTGGTCGTTTTATTTTATTTTAATTTTAGTATTTTTTTTAAAACTTAAAATTATAATAACCTGGATTTCAAATAAATAACAATATTCAATTAACGGGTAAAAATATTAGCGAAATCAAAGTAACAATATTAAAAATATTAGCTATAAATTTTAACTCTCAAAAAAAACTAGTAAGTTTGTAGTCTTCTAAATTCATTATAACTCTGACATAAGATGAAATACCTTGAAAATATAAAAGACTTAAATGAGTATTATAAAGTCAATTCAAAACATCCTCTAATTGATATTCAAAAATATTCTAATATTGATAGTTCAAAATCCTTAAAAAAGGGAGCTGTTGTATTAGGTTTTTATAAAATTTCATTTATAACAAATTTTAAAGAACATTCTGAAAAGATAAAATCAAATTCAAATAATTCAAAAAAAGTTTTAAATTTTGTTGAACCCGGACAAAAATATTTTCATACATCAGCAAAAGAATTAAAAGGTTATCAAATACTTATTCACCCAGATATTTTTAAAAAACATTTGACCGAAAAAAGCATAATTAAATACAACTTCTTTTCGTATTATCTCACTGATTTTTTGCATTTATCGGAAGACGAGCAAAATACTGTGAGTTTTTTAATGGAGCAAGCATGGAAAGAATTTAATAATAAAAATGATGATTTTTCAATTCCAATAATTCTGTCATACATAAGTGCATTATTAAACCTTTCTGAAAGGTTTTATTCTCAGCAATTTAGAACTCGTAAAACAATGTGCAACCGAGTTTCAAATAAATTTTTCAAACTATTGAGAACATATTATGTTAAATCAAAAAATATTGAAAATAAACAACCCTCATTATTTTATTTTGCCGAAAAATTAAATGTTACACCAAACTATCTGAGTAGCACAATAAAACATCACACGGGGCAATCTGCATTAAACATAATTCATGGGTATATAATTGAAGAAGCGAAAAAATTACTAACAACATCAAATCAATCTGTATCTCAAATTTCAGAAATGCTTGGTTTTGAATATCCAAACTATTTTTCTCGTCTATTCAAAAAAAACACCTCATTTTCGCCAACCGAATTTCGTAAATCCGTGAAAAGTATCTAAACAACCTTGATTTGTATCCGTTTTTAATAATTTAATATTTGTAATTTTGCACCGTCAATTTTGGCAGACAACTAACCTGATTAATATCGCAAAATAAAAATGGAAAATAAAATTCTAATTACAGGAGCTACAGGAAATATTGGTAGAGAAGTTATTAAGTTATTAAAATCTAAAAAAGCAAATTTTGTAGCAGGAACTACAAAAGGAGAAGGAATAGAAGGCGTAGAAACAGTAAAAACTGATTTTTCGGACATAGAAAGTTTGGAGAAATCAATGCAAGGAATAACAACATTGTTTTTGTTATTACCAAGTCACCCCGAAGCGGAGAAGTTTGGAGAGAATGTAATTAATGTAGCAAAAAAGAGTGGAGTTAAACATATTGTTCGTTCAAGCGGTTCTTTTGCAGATGTTAATTCAGATTTATTAATAGAAAAACTTCTTGGGAGAACAGATAAATACCTCAAAGAAAGCGGTCTAAATTACACAATTACCGCACCTTCCTCTTTTATGCAAAACTTCAGCACTTCTACGACTGCCGATTACAAGAACGGAGTAATTTATCAGGCAGCCGACGACGCAAAAATAAGTTGGACAGACGTGCGAGATATTGCAGCCGTAAATGTAGAGGTATTATTAAGTCCTGAAAAATACTTAAATAAGACTTTAACAATTACGGGTAGCGAAAGTTTTAATTACGAAACAGCAATAAATCAAATGAATGAAATATTAGGAAAAACAACAAAATATGTTGCAATTCCGAATGAGGCGGCAGCCAAAGCAATGGCTGATATGTATTTTCCTCAATTTATTATTGATTTACTAATAAGTCTGAATAATAGCATCAAACAAGGACATTTTACAGAAACGACCAACACAATAGAAACAGTTCTTGGACGAAAACCTATAACATTTAAACAATTTGTTAATGACCATAAAAACGTGTGGTTGTCCTAATTCTATATTATTCGTGAAATTGTTTTGACAAAATTAAGCTCACTCCAAAATATACTAAATCCACAAGATATTAAAATCTTATGGATTTAGTTTTATGTAAAAATGAGTCCACTCCGAAAGGCATCTTTGGTCAAACTCGGCATTGGATACAAATTTTAAAACTCTCATTAATTCATGAGGACTCACGTTGAAAAGTTTAGGAAAGAAATTACTCTAAATTTTAACTTCCATCCAACATGCTGTTATGAGCATTACAAATATATTCTTAAATCTACATTTCCCACTGATTTTCCAAAGCCTTT
>JAOZQN010000399.1 GCA_029932195.1 Bacteroidales bacterium
TACATCAATACAGAATATTTATATTTTTCAACAAAATACGTTATAATCAGTAAAAAACTTATCCTGCCATTTTGTTTGTAATTTATTGTTCATCTTTTTTTTTTTTAATTTATTTTTCAAAATTAAGAAATAAATTTGTATAAAAAAAATAAAAAAACAAGCGGTGGACAGTGGACAGTGGACAGCGTTTTTTTTAGAGTTAAGTTACTTATTTAAAGTTAGATATGATAAAATACAGCAAAAATAAGTGTCCAACAAAAAAAATAAAAATACGAAAATACGAAAAAAAAGTGGACAGTAAAAACAAGTAAAAAAAGCATCTAATAAGCTAATTTATAGCTTTTTAAATGCTTTTTTTTGTGCTGTCCACTGTCCACCGTCCAGAGCTACTATTTAAACCAGTTTCCAATTGTAGATTTGCCAATATTTAGAATATCTGCAATTTCTCGGTAAGAATTACCTTTGTTTTTCAAGAATTTAGCAAACTCTTTTTTATCCAAATTATCCGATTTTGAACTGATAATTTTATTAAATTTAAGGGCTGTTTGTCTAAAATATTCAGTCAATTTAATTGCTTTTTCAATAGTATCAAGTGATATAATTTTATAGTCTTCTTCGTTGCAAGACCATTTAATTATTTGTAAAATTAAAGCAAAACGAGAAATATAAATATCAAATTTAGAGTAAATACTTTTTATATTATCGGATATTTTTTTATCGTTAATTAAATCTGTATTATAATTAAACCACTTTTTAAAACGTATTTTTGCGTCATAAGAATAATTTACTTCTGCCTTATATTCTATGCCTTCATAATCCTGTTCGTCCCTTAAAGAATATATTTTTTTGATAATATTTTGATATTTATCTATCTTGTTATCAGGCATTTCAATATCTGAAAAATACTCTTTTTCTAAATCATCAGGAATAACAAATAAAATTCTATGAAGGAAACCATTTTTTGCCATATTATCTTTATTAAGTTCGTCTAATATAGCAGTTTGTATAGTTCCACAAACAGAAATAAACGGATTGTCAATAAAAATTGGCTTACTATTTTTGCGATTTACTTTTATCGTTTTTCCACTCCAATTAGACAGCCAAAATTGCTGGTCGCCTCCCTTATGATACCTGTTAAATTCATTAATCCAGGCAGTTAGCTCGTCTTTGTATAAACCAAGTCCACTCTTATTATTGTTGTGAACCTCGTTGAGAGATTCTGGCGTAATATCCGAAACAATTGTTTGCCGAAGTTTTGGCATATCCATTTTTTCTAAATCATCTTTTTCTAATTCTTTTTTAGATAAATCCTTGACTGTATCGTATTTATCAAAATCATTTTCATAAATTTTATAGAAATTTTTATCAATATCAAAAAGCGGTTTTAGTGCAAAACTGAGCGGGTGGCTTTTGTTTGTGCCAGCTCGTCCAACAATTGCAATATAAACAAGAGCATTCTCATACCAACCATTTTTTACTTTGATTTTTAGCCTGTTACCAATTGAAATAGAGGCACTAAAAAGAATAGAACTTGCAAAAAAAACTATCGGGAATTTTAACGAATTATTTGCCGAAATAATAATCTCTTGTAAATCTTTTGGAAAAATATCAATAGGAAACTTCAAAATATCTTTTTCAATAAATTTATTATTTTTAACAATAGACTGATTATTAGAGTTTTTATTCAAATTAGATTTTTCTTTTTCAATATCTACAATTTGCAAAAAATTATTGTTTAAAATATCATTATCATTTAATAATAAGCTATTTGCATCATCTCCAAAAGGAAAAAACATTTTATACAATTCTTTAACTTTGATATTATTTTCAATAATTATTTTGCACAAATTATTATTAAAATCATCGCCAGCATCGTCTCCATCTCCTGCAAGATATACTGTTTTATTTTTGATGTAAGTTTCTAATAATTTTGCACTTGGCAAATTATTTGCACCAAAAGTTGCTATTGCAGAATATTTTTTTTCAACAAATGACAAGGCATTTATTGCTCCTTCACAAATAAATATTTTATCTTTATTTTTATCGTATCCTGCTGTGTATAAGCTATTTGTTTTTACACCAGAAAACATTGTTTTTGGTAAGTCAAGTTTTTCTAACTCCTTTTGAGTAGCAATAAATCTACGTTCAAAACCAGTTTTATTATGATTAATAAAAACAACCGCTGACGGATATTTTTTATAAGCATTGGTTTGATAAAATAATTTTGAATTAGTTATTTCTCTTTTTTTAAGGTAGCTTATAGCTTCATTTTTATCGTTATTTTTAATATGAAACAATTGTTTTTCTATTTTATTATAACTATTTTTTGATGATAATTTTTTCAAATTAAGAAATAAGTCTTTGTTTATTTTATCCAAAATTTCATTAAAATTATTGGAATTATAATAAAAACTTGCAAATTTAAAAACATCACCAGAATATATTGAGTTTCCAAAATCGTTGAAAAACCACTGATTTTCATTAAAAAATATACTCAAACCAGCTTTCTTATCCTTATAAAAAGGATTTTTCACATTTTTACACCTATTGCCATTTTCAGACAGTTCAGGAATAACGAACTTGTAAAAATCAAGTCCATTATTTATCTGTTTTAAAATATTTTCTTTATTCAACATAGCTCACCGATTTATTATTTTTAAAAGCAGGTTTGTAATTTTTCTCAAAATATTTTTGAATATCACTTGCTTTAAAATATATTTTTGTTCCATGCTGACTGAAAGCTAAAACACCTGTGTCTCTGTATGTTTGCAAAGTTCTTTTAGAAATATTTAGAATTTTAAGAACCTCGTTTATGTCAAGCCAAGTCTCGTCAAGAGGGTCTTTTTTTGATAACGTTTCTATTTTTTGTTCCAAACTCTCAATTTTTGTTATTAGAAGTTTGAAGTCCTCGTTGGATATTATTTTTACGTCCATTTGCGTCTTTTTTTATTAAGATTAAACATTAAATTAATTTTAATCCTTTGTCGTAGCTACTCTCAAAGAAATCTGGTGCAAACATAAAACAAGAAAGTGAATGGAACTTTGATTTTCAAAAAGGTTACAAAATACGATTATAAAATACAGACAAATAAATGTCTCATAATCAATTAAATATACTGTGCTGAAAAAAAAATAAAAAAGTGAATATTGTAACCCTGTTTTTCAGAAGTTTTATTTTTTGACATAAAAAAAACCAGCAAAATGCTGGCTTTTTAATTGTATTTCATAAAATTATTTAAAAATATTTTCCATTGCTTTATCAAGCTCTTCATTAATTATTTTAGCATAAACTTGTGTGATTTTAATATCTGAATGGTCAAGAATTTTGCTCACGTATTCCATTCGCATACCGAGTTTTAGGGCGAGCGTAGCAAAAGTATGGCGAGAAATATGGAAGGTCAGATTAAAAGGGAACTCTAATTTTTTACCAATTTTTTTTAATTTATCGTTTATTGTGCTATTTCGTTTATTCTTCATTTTAAATAACTCTTCTTTGCCATATTTCACTTCATTTTCTAATAATCCGAAAATATAATCATCTTGTTTATAACCTGTTGTCTTATATTTTTCTAAAATATCAATTGCTTGTTTTGGTATTTTAAATTGATGGTATCTTTGTGTTTTACGAATAATTTTTCCTATTCGTTCCTCTTGTTCAATATAATGTTCCCATTGCAATTCAAAAACATCAAAAAAACGTAAACCAGCTGAATAACAAGAAAATATGAACATATCATAAGCTACTTGTTCATTTTTTTTCGGCTGATATTTTAACAAACTATTAAATTGCTTTTCGTTGAGATAAGTTTTAGTAGATTTTCCTTCTTTTATTTTAAATTTTCTGAATGGATAGGTATTATAAGGAATAAAATCTTCCGAAATTGCATGATTAAAAAAGACTCTTATGACTTTAAAACTATATCCTACTGTAATATCATTATTACCTTTTTCCTTTGAATAAAATTCATAATCTTTTAAATAACTGACAGTTATATCATCAAAATACAAATCAGGATTTTTCGCAAACTCACTAAATTTATTGATGTTTTGCAAATAATTTCTATATGCACTTTGTGATAAATTTGGTTTTAAAGTTTTAAGTCTTTTATAAGCAAATTCAAAAAATTTAGGCGGTTCTTTGCCAATTATTGCTTGTTTTAGCTCTTTGGTAGAAATATTACGATTTTTTGAAGTCTCTTCTAAAACTTTCGTTTCTGTTTCCGAGTATTTTTGCGATAAAAAAGCATTCAAGCGAGCCGAATTTTTATACGATTTACGAACTTTTTGAGTGTTTTTATTCCAATATTTTGGATTCAATCTTATACCCAAAGAAAAGAATTTTGTTTTTCTATCTTTAATTATTCTGATATAAATTGGTGCTTCTCCTGTTTTTTTATTAACTTTGTCTTCTCTCAATAAAAGTTTAATTGATGCCATGTTTTTGTATTTAAGGTTAAACTTGGTATAACAGAGGAAAATGGTGCAAACATTTTCCTCTAATTTATTGATACAAAGATAAGAAAAATTTATTTAAGGTGCAACTTTTGGTATAACTTTTATTTCATTTGCTTGCTTTTAGGTGTGCTTAACTGCCAAACTACTAAAACATATCACGCTGATATTGTGAAGTTTAAAGAAATTCAATGCAAATGAACGCAGTTCTTGTCCAACTTTACGTGGGTAGCCGACTTTTATTATATGAAAAAAATAGAATAAAATATTTTTTATTAAAGCAACAAAATAACACAACCAATAAAACATCAGAAAAAGAGCAATATCTTATATTATTTTACTTGCCTTGTTTTTGAATATTTTTTGAAGTCCCTTTTCCGTTCAAATACTAATTATGATTAAGAAAATTTTATTTTCAACATTATTTATTGTCCTTACTTATTTTAGTAGTTTTGGGCAAGCAATTATGATTAGTGATATTAACCCAGGGGGTGGAAGTGGGAATCCTTATTTTTTTACAGAATTTGGAACAGAAGTGTGCTTTAATGCTAATGATGGAACAAATGGAATAGAATTATGGAAATATGATGGGACAAATACAGAACAAATTGCAGACATTAATTCGTCAGGGCATTCTATTCCTCGTTATTCTACAATACTAAATACAGATTTGTTTTTTAGTGCCAATAATGGTAGTGGAACAGACCTCTGGAAATATAACGGAACAACAGTATCTATTGTTCAGGATATTAACCCCACAGGAGATGCAGATGTAGAATATTTAACAAAAATGGGCAATGATATATATTTTAGTGCCAACGATGGGACTAATTATAGAGAATTATGGAAATATGACGGAATAACTGAAACTGCAACTATGATTCAAGATCTTAGTCCCACTGGGCATGCAAATCCTAAACATTTAACCGTAATGGGAACAAATCTTTATTTTGAGGCAAATAATGGTTTTGGAGGAACTGAGGTTGGTTATGAACTATGGAAATGTGACGGAACTTCTATTACACTTGTGCAAGACATAAATCCATCAGGACATTCTAATCCGACCTATTTAACAGTTGCAGGAACTAATTTGTTTTTTGAGGCAGATGACGGCACAAATGGAGAAGAATTATGGAAATATGATGGCACAACAGCAACTTTAATGGGAAATATTAACCCTACAGGAGATGCTAATATTAATTTTGTAACTGCTGTTGGGAAGTAAGCGTCCAGTCTTGAGCGTCTTGCAGGATTAGTTTTGTTGTTTTATTTTTGT
>JAOZQN010000920.1 GCA_029932195.1 Bacteroidales bacterium
TTGCTACATCAATACAGAATATTTATATTTTTCAACAAAATACGTTATAATCAGTTATTATATTGTTCGCCTGCTACACTATAACAATGCGATGAACCTTGTTGTTCTGTAACAGCATTTATACCATAAGAATTTCCACCATTAGATTGTGCGATACTATAAATACCATAAGTTTCAGTTGCATCTCCAGGATTACTTGCGTAAGCATTTATACCATAATAAGTTGCTGCATCTAAGTCTTGAGTTTTTGTAACATAAAGACCACTATTTCCATCTGCACCTACTATTTTTGTTTGGTAAGAGCCAGGAGTTGTAGTGTTTATTCCAACTTCTCCTGTGCCTGTAATTCTCATTCTTTCAGTAGCATTTGTAGAAAAATTCATACTTCCTGTTCCCCAATTGTACATGTGGAATATTCCATTATCTGTGGGAGTTCTCCAGATTCTACCACTTTCCGTACCATCTGTTTCAGAAAAAAAACTAACATAAGTATTTTTGTCTGTTCCTGCAGCATCAATTTTGCCGATTGCCACAATGTTACCAGAAGTTTCTAAATCTCCAGTTCCTAAAATTTTCACTACTTCTTTCTCTGTTGCCACACCTGTTTTTTGATGAAAAATAAACGAATTAGTTGCATTATTAAACATATTCCATAAATTTACACCAGCTGCTCCAGGGTGATAATTCCAACTAACAGCTAATCCAGACGTGGCATCGCCAGGTATAACGTTAGTATTAATAGAAGTATAGAAAAAACCATTATTACGAAATGCACCATTATTATATAACATAAAATTAGCATCTGGTGCCGCATTAATAGCCACATTTGAGCCATTGTCTCTAATAAGTCCTGTTCCAAGTGTCGTTCCGTTTGGTGTCCAACGTGCTACATAATCTGCTGTTCCACTTCCACTAATAGTTCCTGAGCCACCAAGCTTTGTCCAAACAGGGCTTCCGCTTGTTCCACTATTATAATAATATGTGGCATCGCCAAAAGTTGCCCCTGTATTCCAAACGAGCAAACTTGTTGCTGGTGTTGTAATTGTTGTAGCATCTGTTCCGTTTTGTAAGTCAATTTGCGGAATTAACAATCCTTTGTTAGTTGCTTGTATTTCAAGCATTGCACTTGCATCGGGAGTAAAACTACTGCTACCAATGCCTACATTTTGTGCAAAAATAGAACTTGCACTCATAATAATAAATAAACTGATAAATAATTTCTTCATAATAATTTAATTTTGGGGGGTTAGAGTTTTAATAAATAAGGAAAAGAATAAAGTGATTGGTTCTAAATTTAATTTTAGGTAGTTTTGATTATAAAAACATGCCTCTTTAATATTATTTAAAGAAGACATGTCTTCCCCCTAAATTTAATTTTTATAATGTTTTTTTAGTGAGTTTTTATAAAAACATGCCCCTTTAATTTT
>JAOZQN010000400.1:0-5231 GCA_029932195.1 Bacteroidales bacterium
TCACATTAATAATGAGCTTTAAATAAAGAATTTACAAACTCCGAAACTTCAGTAATATTATTTGTGGTTATTGCTGTAACATTAAATTATACTTTTGGATTTAATAAAATCCTCATACAAAAATATTTCGGAAGACCACTTGGATATTTAGCTTATCCACTTTATTACTTTGTTGCTTACTACTTTACGCTAATTCCTATTTTGCTAATTAAAAAAAAAACTTATTTATTGCGAAATACCGAATTTTGGGTAAAAAGTATTGTCTTTTTGTTAATTCTAGGTCTAATTACTCCTTTTTATGAATATAGAGAATTTGCAGAAAGAGTTGGCGAAACTTCATTTGAAATTTCGTATATTAGAAAAATATTTGGATACACAAAACGCCTTTTACCTTTAGTTTTTATATTGATTATCACAAAGTTGATTTACGATAGGAAAGAAAAAGGTTTTTATGGAATTCGTTTAAAAGGATTAAATTATAAGCCATATTTTTCTATTTTATTGCTACTTATTCCGCTTGTTACTGTCGCTTCTTTTTTACCTGATTTTCAAAGCTATTATCCACGATTAAAATTTTGGATTTATCCAGAAATGTTTGGTTATAGTGTTTTTAAGCTAAGTGTAATTTATGAATTGGCTTATGGCTTGGATTTTATTAGTGTAGAATTATTTTTTAGAGGAGCACTAATAATAGGAATGGCAAAAGTTTTGGGCAAAGAAGCAGTTCTTGCAATGGCGACAGTTTATTGTTTCATTCATTTTGGAAAGCCTGTTGGAGAGGTAATTAGCTCATTTTTTGGTGGATATATTTTGGGCGTAATTGCACTAAATCATAAAAATATTAACGGCGGAATTATTGTCCACCTTGGGCTTGCTATGATGATGGAAATAGCTGCAATAATTCAGTATTTTATCAATAATTGATTTTATTATTATCTTTGTATAAACATAAAAACATTTTTTCACCTTTTTAAACCTAATATAAACCTTTAATTTTAATATTATGTCTCCTTTAGAAATACTAATGATTTTTGGATTACTAATTATGATTGTTACAATCATTTTAATTATATTAATAGTAAAAGGTTATAGAAAACCAAAAACAGGAACAGCATTAGTTACTACGGGAGGCTCAGGACTTAGAATTTCGTTTGGTAAAGGAATTTTTATTCTTCCATTTGTTCACAGTAGCGAACTGGTGGATTTAACAATAAAAAAAATCACATTAGATTTTACTGGCAGAAACGCTTTAACATCAAAAGATAAGGCTAAAATTGAAACTAAATTAACTTTTTTTGTAAGAGTAAATAACACTGTTGAAGAAGTAAAAAAAGCAGTTACAACTTTTTCAGCAGCTAAAACTTTTAATCAAAAAGATATAGAAAGTCATTTTTCTTCAATATTTAGAAATGCTGTGTTTGACATAATTGGATACGTTACAACAGAAACTATTTCTAACGATAGAGAAGTAATTAAAAATCAGATATTCAAATATATAGGAGCAGACTTAAATGGATATGTATTAGAAGACATAAGTATAGATAGACTTGTTGTGAAAAACTAAATTGTAAATAAAAAAATGGTGGTAATGTAAAAACGAATTATTAGTAATCAATTCAAAATCAAACAATTACAACGAACAAAAACCGTTATAATTGGATAATTTTAATTTGACAAAATAATATTTTCAAGCACTATCCCACCCCATTCTACAAGAGTAGAACCTGCTCACTTTGTTAGTTTGAGTATTTGTAGTTTTAAATCAAAACTAAACACTTAAAACTAAGCACTTATACTTAAGTGAATTAGGTTTTCGGATTTTAAGTATTCTTTAAACGCCGACAGGTCTTGCAGACGCTGTCGGGTTTATCCGAAAGCCTAATTCACTATAGTATACTTAAATATCATCATTAATCTTTTAAAAACTCAGCAGTTTCTTTTTCTCGTTTCTTCTCTATCTTTTTAGAAATAACAATTCCAATTTCGTAAAGAAAAAACAGTGGAAATGCTACAAGAATTTGACTAAAAATATCTGGAGGAGTAATTATTGCCGACAATGCAAGCACAATAATAATGGAATGACGACGATATTTTTTCAAAAAACCTGGACTAACAAGCCCTGCCTTACTCAATATATATATTAAAACAGGAAGTTCAAAAATTACTCCACCCGACAAAACTACCGAAGTAATTATGGCAATATAGGAAGTTAGATTTATCTGATTCTGAACATCTTCGCTAACAAAATAGGTTGTAAAAAAGTTCACCGAAAGTGGTGTAACAACAAAGTAGCCGAACAAAATTCCAATTAAGAATAAAAATGAACTCCAGAAAACTGCTCCCCGTGAAACACTTTTTTCTTTATTTTTAAGTGCAGGTCTAATAAAACGCCATATTTCCCAAAAAATAAATGGAAATGCCAAAATTACCCCCGCAACAATAGACACCTTTATATGTGTCATAAATTGCCCAGACATTTTTATATTTATAATTGTTAATTCTGTGGAATTAATACACAAAACCGACGAACCTATATAATCGCCAAGCCTACAAAGTAAACGATTGGTTAAAAAATCGGTTTCTCGTGGTTTGAAAATTATTTCATCAAAAATTATTTCTTTAAAAACAAAAGCCGTAAGAGCAAAAATTATTACCACAACAATAGACCGAATTAAGTGCCATCTTAACTCTTCTAAATGTTCTAAAAAGGGTAAATCTTTCTTTTTATTTGACTTTTTTCCTGTTTTTTTCTTTGAACTTACTTTTTCTCTTCCCATTTTTAAACAAAAACTTTTTTTATGATTGCTAAATTATTAGATTATTGTATTGTTAAAAATTCAAATTATTAAATTGCCAAACTATTAAAAATTAATGACTTAACAATAAAATTATGTAATCTCTTTTTTAAAAGATTATTATTAAATAATTGTATTTTTAAAATATTTTTAAAAAATATGTTATTTTTTTTTTTTTTTGTTTTAATAAAAAACTATATTTGTTTTTATAAAAATGCAAATATATTGAAATAAACATAAAAAATTAAAAAATGTTTATTTATATTTTAGAGTTCTTGAAGTTTATAAAACAAAAAGTTAGACAAAATTTGTTGCTAAGTATTTGAACTACTTAATATTATCTGTCATAAAATACGAAATATCTATTTTATATTTTATTGACATTCATATCTTTATAAACTTTATGTTTTTTAGCTTTACGAACTCCAATATTTTAAAAAAGACAAATGAACGTTACAGAAAAACAACTAAAAGACCATCTTAAAAATTTCTTCGGCTTTAATCGTTTTAAAGGAGATCAAGAAGCTATAATTCAAAACCTACTAAAAGGAGAAGACACTTTTGTTCTTATGCCAACTGGTGGAGGAAAATCCATGTGCTACCAATTACCATCATTACTTCAAGAAGGAACAGCAATTATTATCTCACCACTAATTGCTTTAATGAAAAATCAGGTAGATGCCATGCGTAGTTTTACTTCCAACGAAGGAATTGCACATTTCATGAACTCCTCTCTTAATAAAAGACAACTAAAAAGTGTGCGAGCCGATGTTACGGCAGGCAAAACAAAATTGTTATATGTGGCACCTGAATCGCTTACTAAAGAAGAGAATATAGAATTTCTACGAACAATAACAATATCTTTCTATGCAATAGACGAGGCTCATTGTATCTCCGAATGGGGACACGATTTTAGACCTGAATATCGTAGAATAAGACCAATTGTAGAAGAAATAGGACGTGCTCCAATTATTGCACTAACCGCCACAGCTACACCAAAGGTGCAAAGCGATATTCTCAAAAATTTAGAAATGACCGACGCAATAGTGTATAAATCGTCATTTTTTAGGTCTAATTTATATTATGAGGTTCGTCCAAAACATAATATTGATAAGCAGATAATTAAATTTATAAAAAACAACAAAGGCAAATCTGGAATTATATACTGCCTAAGCAGAAAAAAAGTTGAAGACCTTGCCGAAGTTCTTGTTGTAAATGATATTAAGGCACTCCCGTATCATGCGGGAATGGACTCTAACAAAAGAACAGAACATCAAGACCGTTTTTTGCACGAAGACGTAGATGTTATTGTTGCAACAATTGCTTTTGGGATGGGTATAGATAAACCTGATATTCGGTTTGTTATGCACTACGATATGCCCAAAAGTTTGGAAGGATACTATCAAGAAACTGGTCGTGCAGGACGAGATGGAGGCGAAGGACGTTGTATCGCTTTTTATAGCTATAAAGATATTCAGAAATTAGAGAAGTTTTTACAAGGCAAACCTGTTGCGGAACAAGAGATTGGTAAACAGTTGATTATGGAAACTGTGGCTTATGCAGAAACTTCTGTTTGTCGTCCTAAAATACTTTTAAATTATTTTGGAGAAACTCTCCAAGAAACTTGTGATAATTGTGATAATTGCCTAAACCCAAAACCTCAATTTGACGGTAAAAGTTATATTTTTAAAGCAATAAAAGTAATAAAAGAAATTAAACAAAAATTTAATTCCGAACATGTTGCAAATATTCTTTCGGGTAAAGAAACTTCCGCTCTAAAAACATATAAGCATCATAAAATAAAAACTTTTGGTATTGGTTATAAAGAAGACCCTAATTTTTGGAATGCAGTAATTAGACAGGCACTTGTGCTTGGTCTTTTTTCAAAAGATATTGAAAAATATGGTCATATAAAAATGACTGAAAAAGGAAACCAATTTCATAAATCACCACATCAGATAAAATTATCCAAACCACAAATTGTAACAGAAGATAGTTACAACGATGATGTTATTACTCTAGGAGGTGGCACGGCTGTAAGCGATAATGAACTTTTTGGTTTACTTAAAGATTTACGAAAAACAATTTCTAAAAAGAAAGGTGTTCCGCCATTTGTGGTTTTTCAAGACCCCTCGTTGCAAGATATGGCAATTCAGTATCCCATAACAATGAAGGAAATTAAACAAATTGTGGGTGTTGGAGATGGAAAGGCAAGAAAATATGGTAAAGAATTTTTAGACCTGATAAAAGTTTATGTAGAAGAAAAAGAAATTGAACGTCCACAAGATTTAGTGGTAAAAACTGTTGCAAATAAATCTGGTCTGAAAATTTCTATTATTCTAAATATAGATAAAAAATTAGACTTAGAAGACATTTGCACTGCCAAAGGTATGGCTATGGGCGCTGACGCAGAATATGTAGCTGAATATGTCTCAG
>JAOZQN010000400.1:5241-5699 GCA_029932195.1 Bacteroidales bacterium
TATGGCTATGGGCGATTTAATTACTGAAATAGAATCTATTGTAAACTCAGGAACGAGATTAAATATAAATTATTATATAGATAGAGTTTTGGACGAAGAACGACAAGACGACATATGGGCATATTTTGACGAAGCAGAAACAGATTCAGTAGAAGACGCATTAGATGAGCTTGGAGAAGAGGAATATACGATTGAAGAAATAAAATTAATGAGAGTAAAATATATTTCGGAAAAAGGAAATTAAATAATGAAAAATGAAAAATTTTACGAACGAAAGAGAGAAACAAGTAATTATACTTAAGCTTTTCAGCATTTGAAATTTTATAATGTGTTTATTTTAAGTAAATTACTTTTTATTTTACACTTTAAAACTCTGACTAACCAGCGTAGTAAAGTTGGACATTTTTTTTCACTCAACACTTGCCAACGTGCCAGAGGCACTTGGCAACGTGTTGCCT
>JAOZQN010000401.1 GCA_029932195.1 Bacteroidales bacterium
ATTGCTACATCAATACAGAATATTTATATTTTTCAACAAAATACGTTATAATCAGGAAAATTTTAATCAAGTAATTTTTTTGATAAAAGAACATATAAAAAAACTGGCGTTTTTCACGAGTGCCAACTTCTTCGTTACTTTTTATATTTTAAAATGCTCATTTACAGAAGTAAACTTCAATTCTAAAATATAAAAAAAGCCTTGAATTTGACACTCATGAAAAACGCCAAAAAACTTCACAAAAAAAATCCAAATCTTGCTAAAGGCGTAAAATCTTCTTTAAGCATTGAAGATAAAACTTTATTAACACTCTATTATATAAGACATTATTCAACTTTTTCTAATCTTGGTGATACTTTTGGTATATCAGAATCTTATGCAAATAAAATTTATCATTATATTTTGAATATTATGGCAAAAGAATTACATGTAAAAAGTTCAAAACAACTATTAAATAAAGAGTTAGGTACTATTATTATTGATGTTTCAGAGCAACCTATTGAACGTCCTGTAAAAAAACAAAAAGTATATTATTCAGGTAAAAAAAAAGACATACAATTAAGATACAGATAATTATAGCTTTAGCCTCGCTTCAAATTCTTTGTGTTCGTGTAGAAAAGGGGACTGTACATGATTTTAGAATTTTTAAAGAAAGTTGTTACTATATACATCCAGACTTACGTCTTCTTGCAGATTCAGGTTATCAAGGGATAAAAAAAAATACATGCAAATAGTTGTATTCCAACTAAAAAGACAAAAAATAAACCTTTAACAAAACAAGATAAAAAGGATAATAAAAATCTGGCTTCAATTAGAATTTATGTAGAAAATGTAAATAGAAGATGTGAAATTTTTAGAATTACAAAAGAGACATATCGTGGTAAACATAAAAACTATGGTAAAGTATGGAACGTTGTTGCTGGACTGGTAAATTTAAAATACGATGAAGTTGCTTAATATTTAATATTTTAAATAAGAAAAATGTCTAATACATGAAAATATTAAAACTCAAATTTAAAAATATACATTCTTTAAAAGGCGAAAATGAGGTGGATTTTACAAAATCGCCACTTGCCGATGTTGGGATTTTCGCAATTACAGGTGCAACTGGCTCAGGCAAAAGCACTTTGCTCGATATTATTACTCTTGCTCTCTACAGCCGAACTCCACGAATGGGTTTGCTCTCAAAAAGTGCGGTTGCTAATTTTGGTTCTATTATAACTCGCAATACAACAGACTGTTATGCCGAAATTGAATACGAAGTCAAATCTGTAAAATATCGGTCTCGTTGGGGGATAAGTTATGCTAGAACGGGCAATTTGAGAGATTATGAAATGGAACTTGCCAATATTAGCAAAGACGAAATTATTGAGGCTCACAAAAAAAGTTTAATCCCCGAATTGAATAGCAAAATTATTGGGCTAAATTATGAGCAATTTGTAAAATCAATTGTGCTTTCGCAAGGGGAGTTTGCTAAATTCCTGCAAGCCAGACCAGATGAACGTGGAGATTTGCTCGAAAAAATTACTGGAACAGAAATTTACAGGCAAATAGGTCAGGCAGCTTTTCTTCGGAAAAAAGAGGAGGAGGATAAGTTAGATGCAATCAAAATAAAATTGGAAAGTATAGATTTAATTAAGGAAGATGCTGTAAAAGAATTTGTTACACTTAAAAAAAACAGTGAAACAGAAGTTATAGAAATAGATAAAAATATTTTGGAATGGAATAAATTATTTCAAATTAAGCAAAAAATTATTGGCTTAGAACAACAAAAAAACGTTTTTCTGAAAAAACAGCAACATATTGAAAATGATTTTGATAAGTATAAAAATGATTTTATAAAACTTGAAAAACATGAGAAGTTATTAGATTTAAAAACAGATATTTATGGCCTTAAAGAATTATACAGAATAATTAATAATCTACAAAATAGAAAGCAAAACACTGAAAGTAAGCTAAATAGTTTGCAAAAACAAAAAACAAGAAGTAGTTTGGAGTTAGGACGTTTTGAAGATATTAAAAATAATTTATTTACAGAACAGGAGAAATTAGCTCCTATAATTAAGCAAGTTAGAAAGTTGGAAGGACAAAAACAATCAAAAAATAGTGTAATTTTGGAGTTTCGCAAAAAATTTACTTTACAAGTAAAAGATTATAAGGAAACAGAAGAATCGTTGAGAAAGTTGAAAATTGAAATAAAAAATGCGAAAATTGAAAAAGAAAAATTAGATAATTGGATTAATAATAGTTTGATATTAAAAGATTTAGATAAAGATTTATTTGTATTAAAAGATAAGGTGAAAGATTACGCTAATATTGTTGATAACTTTAAAACCTTATCTATAAAAAATAAATTTGCTAAAAAAATGATTGATGCTGATTGGTCTAATAGCTTGAATGAATGTAAATTAGAATTAGAAAAATCAGGTTTTTTAATAAATAAAATATCTGAAAAATTAGATTATAGCGAGCAAGATATTTCAAAATTAACAGAAGAAAAAGAATTATTAAGTGTTGATTATAAGATTATTGATGAAAAAATAGATTTATCTCAAAGATATAAATTGGCAAGCATAAAATTAGTAGAATATAATATTGAGAATAAGCAATTTAGCAGTGATTTAGAAAATCAGATTGTTCAAAAAACAAATACGCAAAACGAACTAGAAATAACCGATAAAAAGGTAGTTGAGTTTAAGGCAAAATACGAACGACAACAGCTTGAAAATAAGTATAAAGATGACAGATTAAGTCTTCGTGAAGATGAAAAATGTTTTTTGTGTGGCTCTACAAATCACCCGTTTGTGAAAAACTATGTTTCAGAATTAGAACAATCTAAAAAGGATTTGAAAAAGACCGAAAAACAACAGAAAAAATTGCAAAAAGAAGTTCAAAAATTAAATTTGAATATCGCAAAAATAGAAACAGAAATTAAATCATTGACAAAGAACATACAACAGAAGGATTTAGAAATAGGAAATTATAAAATTGAATTTGATAAAAATAAAAAATGGAAAATAGAAGTTCCTAATACTCAAGAACTTGTTGCAATAAAAGAAATAATAATAATAGAAGGTAAAAAAATAGCAGATCAACTAAAAATGTTAAATTCTTTTGTTGCCGAAAAGAATAAAAAACGAGAAGTTGAAAATATTTACGAAAAAATTGCAAATATTAATGAAGCAAAATCAAAGATTGATAGTTCGTTGGAAAAATACTCCTCATTTTTTGATAAAAATATAGATGTAAATTTAATATTGAAAAAACTTTCTAAAATATCTGTAAAATTCTTAAAATCAACAGAAAAAAAGGATAATTTAAAAAATGAAATTTCAATAAATGAAAAATTAGAAGAGGAAAAAAATACTGTTAGAGTAAAATTAAAATCTGAACTTGAAGAGCAAAAAGAAAAATTAGATTTAGTAAAATCTGAAAAAGAAGAGATTGAGGCAGAAATTGCAAATTTATTACCAAATAAAACTCCAGAACAAGCTGAAAAAGAATTAAGAAGCAAAGTTAAAACTAACGAAAATAAAATCTCGCAAAATAAAATAAATATTGCAAAAATAGAATCTGATTTAACTTCAAATAATCAGAAAATAAGTGAAATTGAGGTAGAAATTGCACAAAAAGAAGAAAAAAGAATTCAAAATGAACAAAAATTGATGCCAGTCCTTCAAGATGAGGGTTATAAGACGATTGATGAAGCTGCAAAAAATATTTTGCAAGCCAACGAAGCAGATAAGATTAAAAAGAAAAAAGCTGAATTAAATAATAATAAAATTTCTATAAATCAATCGGTTAAAGATAAAAATGAGGATTTGGAAAAAGCAAAAATAAATGATAATTTAGAAATAAATTACGAAGATTTAGAACAACAAATTCAAGTAGGAAAGAAGACACGTCAGGAAAAAAATAGAACTATTGGAAATATAGAAAATAAGTTAAGTGAAAATAGTAGTAAGAAATTGAAATTCAAAGAATTAAATAGAAAACATGAGGCTCAAAATAAGGAGTTTCAACGTTGGAATACTTTGAATGAGTTGATTGGTGATAGTCAGGGTAAAAAATTCTCTCGTTTTGCACAAGAATTAACTCTGATGGAGCTTATTGGTTTGTCAAACAGGCATTTATCAAAACTAAATAAAAGATATTTGCTCAAAAAAAGCGAAAAATCTTTGAAGGATAATCTTATTGTAATAGACCGATTTATAGCTAATTCGGAGCGTTCTGTGCAAACACTTTCGGGTGGCGAAACTTTTTTGCTAAGTCTATCTTTGGCTCTTGGACTTTCTGATTTGGCAAGTAAAAATACAAAAATTGAATCGCTATTTATTGACGAAGGTTTCGGAACTCTAGATCAACAAACACTTGATACATCACTGGAAACGCTTGAAAATCTGCAAACTCAGACAAATAGAACTATTGGTATAATTTCACACGTGCAAGCAATTAAAGAACGAATTACAACACAAATTGAATTAAAAAAAATAAACTCTGGAAGTAGTCAGATTGTTATAAGGAGTTAGGCTGGAGGAAGTTAGGTTGTGGTTAATTTTATATTAAAAAAAAGAAGAATGAATATTGGAAATTCCCAATTTTTCATTCTTCATTTTTCACTCTTCATTTTTTTTATTCCTCAATTGCTTTATTGTTCATTTTTGCTTTTAGAGCTGCAAGTGCGTCAGAACCAGAAGTATTGCTACCTTCTAATGCACTATCAATTTCGTCTTCTAAACTTCTATTTTCGTGAGCAATGTCTCCGTAAGATTCGGCAAGAGCTTCTTCTTGGTCAACTTTTTCTTTCATTCTTTCGAGCATTGCAACTGTGCTTGATGAGTCAATATTTGCAAGTTGTTTGTTTACATTTTTAGTTGCTTTGCTAACTTTTGCACGGGCTTTGAGCATTTTTGCTTCATTTTCCCATTTAGAAATGTTGTTTTTTAATTTTTTGATATTAGACTCTAATTTTGCTACACTTTGGTCATATTTTGTTTGGTTTGCAAGAGCCACTTTGTAGCTCTCTTCCATTTGTCCTTTTTTGTCGAGTGCAGATATTGCTAGTCTGTTTGCTTCATCTTCTGCCAACGCCCCAGATTCTGCTCTTTTTACCAGTTGCATAGCTTTGTGTTCGTAACTACTTGCCTGATTTTTATAACTCTCAACTTCTTTGCGAGATCTGATTGCCAGTGCTTTAACTTCTGCAAGAGCGTGAATACTTTGGCTCATATCTGCTTTTAAATCACGGATAGCTTGCTCGGTCATTTTTACAGGGTCTTCTAATTTGTCTATTTTAGAATGTGCCTCTGCTTGTCCTATTTTGAATAATCTTTTGAAAATACCCATAGTTTTGTGGTTTTTATTTTAAAGTTAGAAAAAAATAATTAATTTTGTATTGCAAAAATGCTAAAAATTTTATTAATTGCAAAAAATATTAGCAATTATTTTAGATTGTTTAATTATTTAATTGCTATATTGCTTATAGATAGGTTTTTAAATGATAAAACTGTATAATTAATTTTTCAGCTTTCATTTTTTATGAAAAAAAAATAAGTTACACAAATATTTTAATGTTGAGTCCACTCCGACAAGCGTCTTTTAGCCAAACTCGGCGTTGGATACAAATTTTAGAATGGGTGTAGTTTGATTTTGTGTATACTTAATCTTTTGATTATCAATAAAAAAGTCA
>JAOZQN010000921.1 GCA_029932195.1 Bacteroidales bacterium
TAGCTCTTTTTTTTTTCTTACTAATGGGCAATATGGAATAAAATTTTGGATTAAACAAAATGACCTTAAATTTTTCTCTAATGAAATAGCAGAACCGTATCCCCACTTTCCTATTTGCAAACGTCTATCACGTCTGTAAATTAAATAGCCTCCTATATTGCTGATTTTTAATAGACCACCGAAATTGTAAGATGGCAAAAAACAAGTTTTTTTCTTACATAATTTTTACAAAAAAGAAGTCTAATAAAACAAACCCACAAGATATTTGAAATCTTGTGGGTTGTGTGTAAATTTTGCAACTCGTATGCTTTACAAAGAGGTGATATTAGTATCTTAATCCTGAAATCGTTGTTTTTTTTGGCATAATATTATTCAAAACTTCATAACTTCATAATTTCAAAACTTTTCCAGCTTGTCTGGGTTAGGGTAATAATAGACTGTCGTTTAATGCCATTTATACATTGTTATGTTATTTCACTTGACAAAATGAACGAGTCTATACACCAGCGAGTCATCATGCCAAATTACATCAAATTCTAATTTATTCAGTTCTTGCCTGTAATTAGTCAATTTGTAAAAACTCTCCTTAGGTAAACAATTATTTATGCAACCTCTCGTGTTGATCTTTATCAGATCATTTTGATCTATAGAATTTATAGAATCTAAAATATTAAGTGCATTTAGGACATAATCCGCTGATGGGTCACTTACTAAGGCAACCCAGTCGTAGAGAAATTCCAACCGTTCAAAATCTTCGTTTTGATTTTTATAATGCTGTAAATTAATATACTCCCCTCCAATCATGATCCAAAAATCTTCTTTCAATCCACGAATACTGGCAAAACCTATATATTGTCCTTCAATGTAGTTATTACCTGATTTTGAACAAGGAATGAGAAAGGTCGGAGCACAAATACCCAAAGAATCATCAGTAATTGATTTAAAAACAAGATCACCTTTAGAGTCAATAATCAATGTGCCTGTTAAAATTTTATAGTCCCGTTGTTCTGATAGACTATCACAATTGAAATCTGATAATCGTTCACTTTTTGCTACGTCCCTTTTTGTGCAAGAACTGCAAGCTATGACTAATAAAGAGATAAATAAAATGATTCTATTCATTAATGGTTGTTTATTAAACTTAAAATGCCCAAATCATAGTGAGCCATGTGAACTGCAAAGCTACTCGTTTTTTTTTATAATTCCAAAAACTAAATATTATTATTATTTTCAAGAATTTATCTACTGCATTTTCAATAACTACTTCAATAGGAAAAAATAGAATACAACTAATTTTCTCTATCAACCTTAAAATTAAACGAAACAGTTTAACTTTTTTTTGTGAAATTATTTTTTCTTATAAAAAGTCTGTAACTACACAGGACAATGATTTGACCTAGCAATTAAGTTAAGAATTTCTTT
>JAOZQN010000402.1 GCA_029932195.1 Bacteroidales bacterium
TTAATTTTTTAACTTTTTGATATTTAAGATGTTATAAACTCCGAAACTTCAGTTATTATTATTAATTAACTCATGTTCTTTCGTAAATAATAATAGTGAAAAAAAATACTTTGAATTTAATAAAAAAAAAGAAGATATAAAAATTATTGAATATGAAAAAGTTGAAAAAAACAGGTTGATCTATAATACAAATCCTTATTCTAAAATGGAATATTTAGTGTATAATGATACTTCTATTTATATGGTAGGCTTATTAATCAATTCAAATCAAATTATTATTAATAATTTGAATAATGGGAAAGAAAAACATATAGATATAAAAACAAGTTATCAATATGCTAATGATTTTGGATATATTAACTCTGATTCTATTTTTGTTATCTACAGTCCTACAATGGATTCAGGTTTTCATGATAGCCTTATTTTTCTTTGTAATAATACTGGTGAAGTGATAAAAAAATATTCTTTGCAATCTAAACAACTTGATAATAGGCATAGTCGAAAAACAGATAGCAATGTTGTCTATTTAAATGATAATAGATATGAACCTATAACATTTAGAGATAATAAATTATTTTTACACTTTAATTCTACTTCTACTGTTTTAGGAGACTTGCAAGATACATCATCAATGATTGCTGGATATATTGATATGAAAGAAAACAAATTTTATCCAATAAATATTGAATATCCAGATATTATTTTTGGAAATACTTTTTTTTCTACTTCAGATAAACGTTTTTTTTCTACTTTCGCTCATGATGGGGATTTACTGTATGCCTTTAAATATACTCCAACAATAATTAAATATAATTATAAAACAGGAAAAAGCTGTAAAGTAAAAATAAAATCTACAATTTTTGATACTATATATCCAGCTTCAACAAAAAAAGAAGTTCCAAAAATGACGGACTTTAATTTGCCTTACCCTAAATATATGTCTTTACAATATGATAAGTATCGAAAATTATATTACCGCTTTGTTATTTTGCCAAAAAAATATGGAGAATATACACTTTCTGTTATTGTTGCAGACACAAATTTTAATGTATTAGCTGAAGGATTTCCTATTCGTGAAAATCAAGCTAGATTTTTAATTACTGAAAAATATTTAATTTCAGGAGATTATTGTTACAATATGAAATTTAAGTCAGGGACGAATATTGATTTAATAAATATTATTAAAGAACGAGAAATAAATAAAGAACAAGTAAATAAAATAAACAAACCTCTTACTCATTATACAAAAAAAGTAGGCAAAATTAAGGAAAAAAATTTTACTGCTATACTCATGATAGAAAATGAATCTTGTGAAAGCACAATTAATTTTTTTCTAAAATTATTTCAAGTAAATAAAATAAATTATGAAAAGTATGGTGTTTATCTTTTTGTTATCACAAATCAAAGTTATTATTTAAGTGAAAAATTAGAATATTACAACTTACTACCTGAAAATAATTCAAATATAATCATAGACTCAATATCTCGCTATAAATTTTATAAAGACTCTAAAGTGCATAGTTTGCCTAGGATAATAAAAATAAGGAATAATCAAATTATAACAGATACAATAATTTCAGCTAATGATGGTGGAACGGAGATACAAAAATTTATAATGAAATCAGCTAAAGAACAAAAGAAAATCAAAAAATAAGACACTTATCATTTTCTTGAGTTTCATTGCCTTTTTCAAGGTGCAAAAATTTAC
This sequence comes from Bacteroidales bacterium, assembly GCA_029932195.1. Taxonomy (GTDB): domain Bacteria; phylum Bacteroidota; class Bacteroidia; order Bacteroidales; family JAOZQN01; genus JAOZQN01. Next base: position 1,709 of record JAOZQN010000402.1, read on the forward strand.
AATTGTGCTAAATTTGAACGATTGATTAAGGATTGACATGGTGCGAAAAAGGCAACGAAAATCAAGAAGTTACCGTTAGCGTTAATTGCAAAAAAAACAGAATAATATAAAAATAGATGAAATTAGAAAAAATAAAAATAGATAAATCTTTAAATAAAGCATATTTTAAACAAAGTTTGAAAAGTGAAAATATTGATTTATTAAAAAAGGAACTTCTAAAAGTTTATAGTTATTTTGACAAAAAACAAGATGAAGAATACCATAAAAATATTATTTCTGATTTTTTAAAAGCCGTTTATTATAAAGACAGATATATAGTAAATATTAACAAAAATCAAGACCTTGTAATAAAGTTGGGTAACGAAATAGATGATAAAGTCGGTGTTATTCTTGAATTTAAGAAACCTACTGAAAAACGTGATATGATTTCAGTTGAGAACCCAAATACAAAAGCATTTCAACAATTGATTTTTTATTATCTCAGAGAGCGGATTGATAACAATAATAGTTCAATAAAACATTTGATTTCAACAAATTTTAACGAATGGTTCATTTTTGATGAAGTGTGGTTTGAAAAAAACATTTATAGAAATACTAAACTTAAAAAAGAATATTCTGAGTTTAAACTCAGCGGACACGACACGAAATTCTTCTACGAAGAAATTGCAGCGAAATTTATTGATAATATAGATTGTAATTTGCCATATACATACATTAATCTAAATGATTATGAAAAAATTATCAATAATTCAGAAAAAAATGAAGATAAAAAACTAATCAATCTTTATAAAATATTATCGCCAGAACACTTTTTAAAATTGTCATTTTCTAATGATTATAACAAAATAGATACACGATTTTATAACGAACTTTTATATATTCTCGGTTTAGAGGAAAACAAGAAAGGTGGTAAAAAATTAATAACAAGAGTAAAAGAAAAAAATAGAAATGCAGGTTCTTTGCTTGAAAATACAATAAATATAATTTCTATTCGCCATAAATTAAAAAATATTGAACGACTTGATTTATTTGGCGAAAATGAAGAACAACAATTATTTAGTATCGGATTAGAGTTGTCAATTACATGGTTAAATCGTATTTTATTTTTAAAACTTCTTGAAGGACAATTAATAAAATACCACAAAGGAAATACAGATTTTGCATTTTTAAATTCAAAAAAAATAACAGATTTTGATGAAGTAGATGAACTGTTTTTTGAGGTTCTTGCAATAAAGCCCGAAAAAAGACCAACTTCTGTAAATAAAAAATTTGGAGATTTGCCTTATTTGAACAGCTCTCTATTTGAAATAACAGAATTAGAAGAAAAAACCTCTCAAATTTCGGCACTAAAAGACCGTTTGACTTTGCCGATAGCTTCATTTACAGTCTTAAAAGATAAAAACGGAAAAAAACAGACAGGAGAATTAAATACACTCGAATATTTATTTGAATTTTTAAATGCCTATAATTTTTCAAGTGAAACAAAAGCCGAAATTCAAGACGATAACAAAACAATTATTAATGCCGCAGTTTTGGGATTAATTTTTGAGAAAATTAATGGTTACCAAGACGGTTCATTTTATACGCCAAGTTTTATAACTACATTTATTAGTCGTGAAACCATCAGGACAACCGTTGTAAATAAATTTAGCGAGACATATAAAAAACAATTCAAAGATTTTGAACATTTAAAAGACTTCATTGATTATTCCGACAAGGAAGAGCGAAAAAAAGCAAACGAAATAATTAATAATTTGCAAATTTGCGACCCTGCCGTTGGCTCAGGACACTTTTTGGTTTCAGTATTAAACGAGCTTATTGCCGTAAAAAGCGAATTGAAAATATTAAGCGACACAAATGAAAAACGAATAAAAGGAATAAAAATTGAAAACGTAAATGATGAACTTGAAATAATAGACGAAGAAACAAGCGAGCCGTTCCAATACTATGTAAATGAAAAAGGCAATCCGCCAAGTGAAATTCAGAACGTGCAAAAAGCTATTTTCTACGAAAAACGAAAATTGATTGAAAACTGCATTTACGGCGTTGATATTAATCCTAAATCTGTGTTAATTTGCCGTTTACGACTTTGGATTGAATTACTCAAAAATACATTTTATACAAAAAGCAGTAACTACAAATTTTTGGAAACCTTGCCAAATATTGACATTAATATAAAAACAGGAAATTCGTTGATTAACAAATTTGACAGCAAAATGCCCTTAATTCACAAACATGAGATTAAAGGCTTTATTCTTCAATACAAATTAATTGCCAATGAATATAAAAAGACAAGCGACTATGAGCAAAAAACAAAATTTAGAGAACAAATAAAACGATTAAAAACAGAACTTGAAAAATATGCTTTTCCAAAAGATAAATATTACCGTAAATATAAACAAAAAGAAAAAGAATTAGGCAGTTTATTAGAAGCAAGATTAAAAGGGGAAACAGCAAGAAAACAAATTGTTAAATTAAGTGAAGAAGTTCTAAAGCTTGAAACGAGATATAAAGAAAACTATTTTAAAGTTTATACAAATACTATTGAGTGGGCTTTTGAATTTCCTGAAATATTATCAGACGAAGGTGAATTTCAAGGTTTTGATTTAGTTATAGGTAATCCGCCATATTTTTCAATTAGCAAAGACCAACATTTAAAAGAAGTAAACGAAAATTACCAAACTTTTAAACAAACGGGCGACGTTTATATGCTTTTTATTGAACGAGGTTTGCAAATTTTAAAACCAAAAGGCAAACTATGTATGATTACTTCAAATAAATGGATGCGAGCCGCTTATGGAGATACTTTCAGAAATTATTTATTAAAAAATGCAAAACCTGAATTATTGCTTGATTTTGGCGGTGTGAAAATATTTGATGAAGCAACAGTTGATACAAACATTTTATTTATAAAAAAAGAGAAACAAACAAATATAAGTTTTGATGCCGTTTATTTTAAAAAAAACTTTAAACCTGATAAAGATGATATAGAAAAATATACAAAAGAAAATAAAATTACACTTTCCGGATTAACGTCAGAGAGTTGGAATATTGCTTCTGATAAGGTAAATAAAATAAAAGAAAAAATACAGCAAAAAGGAAAAATACTTGAAAACTGGGATAATAAAATAAACTATGGAATAAAAACAGGCTTTAATGATGCTTTTTTTATTAACGGTAAAACAAAAGACGAATTGATAGCCCAAGACCCAAAATCGGCTGAAATAATTGAGCCTTTACTGCGTGGCAGAAATGTGCATAAATATTACATTGATAAAGAAGACCAATTTTTAATAAATACATACAACGGAAAATTAATTGAAGAAGAAAACCCAACCACAGGAAAAATTACAAAAGTTAGAGTTGATAGAATTGAAGTTGAACAAAACTATCCTGCAATTTATAAATATTTACTAAAAAACAAAGAGAAACTAATAAAAAGAAGCGACCAAGGCGAACACTGGACAAATCACAGAAATTGTGCTTATCAACATTTATTTTACGGCGAAAAAATTATTTATCCTGAAACAACTGTAAGACGCTCTGAATTTTATCTTGACAATAATAGCTACTTGACCGATAAAACTTGCTTTATTTTAACAGGCGAAAATTTAAAGTATTTAAACGGTGTTTTAAGCTCAAAACTAATTGAATATTATCTTGAAACTGAACTAAGAACTCTCGGGAAAAAAAGTATTCAGTATTCAAAACAATATATGGAAAAATTGCCAATCCCTGAAATAACAGAAAACAACAAAAAAAATGTAACAAAAATAGAAAATTTTGTAAGTGAAATATTAACAACAAAAGAAAAAGATGCAAAGGTAGATACAACAAAGCAACAAACTGAAATAGACAAACTTGTATATAAATTATACGCACTATCAAAAGAAGAAATTAAAACGATTGAAAATAAATAACTGAAGTTTCGGAGTTTATAATTAATTGATTATTACGTATATAATG
>JAOZQN010000403.1 GCA_029932195.1 Bacteroidales bacterium
TTTATTCAGTCTGTAAATAATCCATTGATGAGCCCACCCCAGCCCTCCCAAAGGGAGGGAGTTCTTTTTTTCGTTTTTACCTTTCCCAAAGGGAAAGCAAAACTCCCTCCCTTTGGGAGGGTTGGGGTGGGCTTATGGATTATCAATGAATTATTTACAGAGGGACTTTATTTATTTATATCCATTCATTTGTAGATTCATTTATTGTTTTCATTATGTCAATAGAAAATAACAATACTTTAATAATATTTTCAATATTTTCTATTTCATCAAGATTTAATTTTGTTTTTTTGTGGTCTTTTAAATATTTATCCAATACTTTGTAACCACCAATATAAAATTCCAAAACTTCAACTGGAACATTTTCAAAATATTGAGTTTTATTTATGTAAAGTTTTCCGTATTCTTTATTTTCTTTATTTTCCTTAAATATTGATTTAATTACTTCATTGTCTCCAAGTCCTGCATAATTTCCAATATTTTTATAATTATTTTGTGTTTTAATTTTAGACATAATATCATAATCTAAAATATGTGCCTTGTATAATTGCTCGCCCATTACAGACAGTTTTTTTACTAATTCTAAATCTTTAGGAAAAGGGACTCTTGGAAAATCAATATTTAAAAGTGCGGCATATTTTATTCTATATGTCTGGCTATGAAGCGTTGCATAGATGTATCCAAATATTTGTTCTGGTTTTAATTTTTCATTATATTGTTTTTCAATAAATTGTTTAAATTCTTTTGAAAAATTTGGTTGTTTAATTATTCCGTCTTCAGGTATTTCAATACTATCTTTATCAAGTTGGTTTTGAGTTTGTTTTAATATTTGTGATGTCTTTACAAAATTATCATTTATTTTTTCAAAAGTTGTTTTATATTCTTCTATTGTCATTTTGTGTTCTTCTAAAGCGTCTGTTTCGTCTTGTGTTGCTTCTTTTTTTGAATTATATAAATTTTCATGTTTCTCATACTCATTTATAGCAATATTAAAAAAATTTTGATGTTCCTTAAATTCCTTATCAGCTTTTAAAATTTGTTTTGAGGGTTTTTCTTTTTTAAATAATCCTTTTTGTTTTTTATAAATATAGAGAGGAAAGAGAAAACCTCCGCCACGATAAAATATGTTTGTATCTGTTATTTTATTAGTAGCAAAAACTAAATTCCATGCAACAGATTGATTTACAACATTGCCAGCCCTGCCTGAAATTAATGCAACATTCTCTCTTAATAGATGTTTATTTAGTGAATAATTCGGTCGGCTTGTAAATCCTGTTTTATAATAAATGTATTGTAAATTAAAAGGTCTGTAACATACTTTCTGAAGTGCCTTCTCATCAAATTTCGTATCCCTAATTTTTTCAATCAGTTTATAGCTACCAGAGTTCTTTATATTATATTTTTCTATAAACTCGTTATCAAACTCATTTGTAAATAAGGTTTTAAATCGTTGTAATAAATTCTGACGGTTCTTATCATAACATAATGTATCTCTATCGGTTTTTACAGCACTCCCTGATACATCAAAAATATTCTTTAATCCCCAAAAATCATAATATTCCTTTATAAAATTAATTGGCTTAAACAAATAATACGGTTTTTCTGGAACTATTGTTTTCCAATTGTCAGTTAGATTTTCTTCATGCAAATTTTGATATTTATCTGCACGTTTTCCGTATAAATCTTTGTAAAAGAATTCTTTTTTCTTCGATTTACTGTTTTTTACAAATATTGAAATTGACACTCCAGCAATAATATCAAAAACATTCTCATCTCTTTCGCCTTCGGGAGTAATTTCGTTAATTCTACTGTTTCCGTGTAGATTTAATATATAAATTTTGTCAAAATCTGCAAGCAATTTTTCTCGCATTTTTCGGTGAGTTATACCATCAAGAAATGAATTGTTTGTAATAATGGCTATAATTCCGTTTTCAACACTCTCCATTTTTTTATGTGCAAAACGAATAAATTTAATATAGTCATCGTCGAGATTTACTTTTTTTTCATTTAAACCTTTTTTATAATCTTCCAATAATTTTAAAATCGTTTTTCCTTTATTTGCAGACGAAATTGAATATGGCGGATTTCCAGTTATAACCAAAATAGGTTTGTCTTTTATTGTTTGTGCTTCCTTTCCTTCCTTAGTCAGTGCGGGAACAAACATATTTGGCGGGGCTTCGTAAATAGGTTCTAATGTATTTGTAAGAAAAATTTGTAATCTTTCATTTTTTTGCAGAGTATATTTATTATCTTTAAGAAACTGCGATAATTTTAAATGGGCAATAGTATAAGGTGCAATCAAAAATTCAAACCCAAAAATATTTTTCAAAAAATGTTCCTTGATTAATAGTTCTTTTTTGGGACTGTTAGTTGGCAAGTTATCAAGAATTTGCCTAAAAATTTCTAATAAAAATGTTCCTGTTCCTGTGGCAAAATCTAAAACAGTTACTTTATTTCTGTCGGCAAGTCCATTGCTAATTTTAAATTCTTTGATAAGAACTTCATTTACAGAACGAATAATAAAACTTACAACAGGCTGTGGCGTATAATAAACTCCTTTTGCTTTTCGCAAACTGCTGTCGTAGGCAGCCAAAAAATCCTCGTAAAAATAGATATATGGGTCTCTTTCAAAATCCTTTTGTCGCCCTGTTTTACTGAAAGTTAAATCTTTTTTAAGTTCTAATAAATTTAAGTTATTCATTATACTTAAAACCTCTTCAATTATCCATTTTATTTGGTCATAATTTTCTTTTTCTAATACTTCAAGGAAATTAACGAGTTCTTTTATAAGTGAATAGGATTGAGGAATAAAGTTTTTTGCTGTATATAAATCAATTTTTTTCGTATCTGCATTGAGTTTGGCAAGGAATAAACCATAAACAAGCATTTGAGCAAAAGCATCTGCAAACTCTTTTATTTGTAGTTCATTAAAAATATTTGATTGAAATGTTTGATATAAACCACGAAGAATTCCAGTAGTTTGTTTTTCTTCTTGTTTTTCAAGCTCATCATTTAAAAAATCTCGCAAATTCCGACCTCTGATAGCAAGTGCCTGTGCCAATTCTTTTGCAGTTGCAACACCAATTGGTGCTTGTGAAAAAAAGTTTTCAATTAATTGCTTTACATTCTTAATTTTTTGCTCACTGGGTTTAAAATTTTTGTTTTCAAGGTCTGATAAAAAACAGATTTGTTCACGTCCGTTAATTTCGCCTTTCCGTATCCAAATCCATTCTAAATAATTTGTTAGCAAAATATTATCTGATAACTCCTTATATTTTTTTATTTGTGCCGATTTTAGAATTTTATCAAGATTCTCATCAATTTTCTTGTTTTCTACATAACCTATAATTCCACTTACATTTGATATCTTAAAATCAGGTGCACCAAATTTTACGTCTCTTTTTGGTTCGTGTAAAATTATTAGTTTATCGTCGGCTATTGATTTTAATAAATTTTCTAATGCTCCACGTTTAGAGTGTTCTGTTATTTGGTCAAGTGCTGTTGCTTGTAATTCTTTTATATATTCCTTAAAATTTGTCATATTCTAATTTGTTATAATTTTTATTGAGTGGGCTGTTGGCTTTTAGGTATTGGCTATTGGCTATTGGCTTAGTTTTTATCGCTTTGCGAAGCCAAAAGCCAACTGCCAAAAACTAAAAGCCCCCAATATGTTACACTCTCATTTTTATTTTGCAAATATAATCAAATTTTTATTTTTTCTGATTTTAAAACTTAACTTAACCAAAGTCATCATTAATGCGATGACTTTGTCATATTTCTTATTTTATTTATCTAAAATTAAAACCTTGTATTCCCAAGGAGCAAGCGTGTAATGCTCATGAGGTTTTCTTGTTGTTTTTTCTCCTGTAAAATAGTCTGTATAAGTTCGTTCTACATCTTTTTCCATATAATTAAAAGTTGCTTCTTTATTAGATAAATTCATTTCTACCAAAACGGTATTGTCATCTTTTTTCCTTTTAAAAGTAATGGTTTGCTCACCATTTGAGGTGTTTATAAAATGAATTCCACCTCCAAATTTACCATTCCAAAGAGCTTCGTTTTCTTTTTTCAGAGTAATTAATTTTGTGTAAAAATCTCCAAGCGGATAATCTTTCCAGTCAATCTCATCTTTATCAAAAAACTTTAATCTTCTATCAAGTTCCGACTCTTGCCCACTGTAAATGAGAGGCATACCTGGAATAACAAAACTAAAAACAGCCCAAGTTTTATAACTATCTGGCATCCGTTCAAACTCAGTTCCATTCCACGAATTTTCGTCGTGATTGGACGTAAATACCATCCTGCAAGTGTTTTCGTTAAAATGTCGTGGAGGTGTTTCAATATATCCTCGCATATTTCCTGCATTTTTTTCACCTTTGGCAATATCATTCATCAAATGATGAGAGTCCCAATTGTAATTCATATCAAAAGCCATTTCCATAAGCTCCTCGTCGTTGGCTTCGGCAAGCATAAAAATTGGTCGTCCTTTATTTAGTTCGGTTCTTGCATCGTTCCAAAAATAAGTTGGCACCATTCCAGCAACATCACATCTAAAACCATCAATATCATAAGTTTCCACCCAAAATTGGAGCGATTTAATCATCTCATTTCGCATGTCTTCGTTGTCGTAATTTAGGTCTGCTACGTCTGTCCAGTCTGGCACAGGGGCAATAATTGCTCCCGTAGAATCTTGCACATACCAGTCTGGGTGGTCTGTTACCCAAGCGTTGTCCCAAGCGGAATGATTTGCTACCCAGTCAATTATTAGTAACATTCCTCTTTTATGCACAGCATCTACAAGGTCTTGAAAATCTTGCTCTGTTCCAAACTCTGGATTTACTCCAATATAGTCTTGCACAGAGTAATAGCTACCCATTTCACCTTTTCTTTCTTTTTTACCAATTGGCTGAACAGGCATAAGCCACAGGATATCAACGCCCATTTTTTGGAGTCGATCCAAATGTTTTTCTTCAAAGGCTTTAAATGTTCCTTCGGGCGTATATTGCCTAATATTTACTTCGTAAATATTTGAGTGCTTGGTTCTTTCTAACATGTTTGTAATTTTAGTTATTGAATCTTTTGTTGTATTTGTTTCTTTATTATTACTGTGTGTATTTTTACACGAAGTTAAAATTATTCCTATCAAAAGGAATAAAATGATGGTTGTTAAAATGTTTTTTTTCATTGTGTTTAAGGATTTTATAATAAATATGCGGGTAAATATTTTATGTTATTTTTTATATCTAAATTAGATTTATTAATAATCGTTTTATCTATTTTTTTAAATGAATTTTCGTATTTTTTTTCAAATTCAATAAAAGCTCTAATGTTTTTTTTATAATCATAAGATTTAACTTCTATTAGATTTGCAACTTCTTCGGTTATACTAATAAAATCTATTTCTGTCTTTGATTGTGTTCTATAAAAATAATTTTTTGTTAGTAAATTTTTATTGTTCTCTAAGGCATTAAAAACATAATTTTCATAAATAATTCCTTTATCTGTTCTATACTCTGGTAAGTTAAAGTTTAAAATTTGCAAATTTCTAACCCCATTATCTTTAAAATATAATTTATAATTTTTAGAAATTTCCTTAGTCTTATTAGAATAATAAGGTTGTGCCTAAGGTGTTAATAATTTTATGTTTTTATAATAAAAGTTCCCCCAGTTTTT
>JAOZQN010000404.1 GCA_029932195.1 Bacteroidales bacterium
CTGTAACATAAAACTTTACAATTAGTTTAAATCAGTGTTTTTTGAGGTCTGTATTACAAATAATAAACCTACAATTTTTGTAGGAGCAACTCAGAATTTATGTATAGATAATACAGTTCTTACAGGAAACCCATTAGATATTGGAGACGAAGGAATCTGGACATCAATAACACCAGGAAGTCATATAATAGTAAATCCTACACAATATGATTCGCAAGTTACAGGATTAGAATCAGGAACAACAATATTCCAGTGGACTGTTTCAAATGAATATTGTGAAGTGTCAGAACAATTGATTGTTAACTATACTTGCATAGTTGCAGATGCAGGTGAAGACCAAGCAGTTTGTGCAGACTCTGTTCAATTATCAGCAAATTTGCCTGCAGGAGCAACAGGAGAGTGGTTTTCGCTTGTTCCAGGACCTCAAATAGTAAATCCTACAATTATTAATACTTGGGTTACAAACTTAAATCAAGACAGTAATCTTTTTATATGGAATGTTTATAAAAATGGTAGTGAAGATTCTGATTATGTTATAATTGATAATAACCAAGTATTTGCAAATGTAGGAGAAGACCAAGAAATTTGCACAGACCAAACAACCTTATCGGCAAACGACCCAAGTTTGCAAAATGCAACTGGTATTTGGCATATAATTTCAGGATTTGGTTATATAACAAATCAGACATCATATAATACAGAAGTTGCAAATTTAATGCGAGGAGTAAATACATTTAGATGGACAGTAACAAACGGAGAATGTTCTGACTCTGACCAACTTCAAATTACAAATAGAGAAACATCAGCCTTTGTAGATTTAGATTTTACTACTTGTATTAGCACTACAAACTTAAATGCATCTAATCCTGAATATGGAATAGGACTTTGGACAAAAATATTAGGTGAAGGAATTATTTTAACTCCAACAATCTATAATTCATTAGTTGAATTATCCGAAGGAGATAATACTTTTGTATGGACAGTTACAGAAGGGGAGTGTTCAGATTCTGACACTGTTATTATAACATATATTACAGCAACAGCAAATGCAGGAAACGATCAAACAATTTGCACAGATTACACAACCTTATCTGCAAACGACCCAAGTTTGCAAAATGCAACAGGAGAGTGGATGCTTATATCAGGAGGAGGATTTTTAGTAAACCCATCATCATACAATGCAGAAATAACAAACTTAGAATACAATGAAAATATATTTGTATGGTATGTTCAAAATAATTATTGTACGGCTTCTGATACAGTAATTATAACAAACAACCAAGTAATTGCAAATGCTGGAGCCGACATAACAGTTTGCTCTTCAACCGAAAGTTATCCTCTAATAGGTAACGACCCAGGTGATGGAACAGGACTTTGGGAAATTATTAGTGGCTCATTAGATATTGCAGACGCAACAAGTTATGATACAGATGTTACTAATGTTTCAAATGGAGTAAACAATCTTAGGTGGACTGTTTCTGAAAATGGTTGTTCTGATGAAGATTATGTGCTTGTTATCAATAATTCTTTTACTGTTACAGCAGGAAATGATAGAACTGTTTGTGTAGATTCTGTTATACTTCCTGTTTCAGAAAATGGCACATGGGAAATAATTGAAGGAGGAATAAGCATAACAACAAATAGTGAGAATAACACAGCATTAGTTTTTCTAACACAAGGAGATAACACTTTACGTTGGACGGTAACAAAAAACGGTTGCTCTGATTCTGATACTATTATAATTACAAACAACGAAGTATTTGCCATTGCTGCTCCTGACCATGTAGTTTGTGTAAATTATTCTACATTAAATGCTGCTAATCCTGTGTATGGAATTGGTGAATGGTCGCTACTTGGTGGTGCTGGAATAATAGAAACACCAAGCATAAATAGCTCACAAGTATCAGAACTTGCAGAAGGCGATAATACTTTTAGATGGACTGTAACAAATGGAGAATGTGTTGAATTTGATGATTTAATTGTTACTTATAATCAAGGAACTACTGCAAATGCAGGATTAGACGACACAACTAACATAGATTCTTATCAACTTCAAGCAATTGTTATTCCTGAGGAAACTGGAACATGGTCGTTGTTAGGAGGTAGTGGAATATTTGATGATTATTCAAACCCAAATACTGATGTTAATGATTTAGCTTATGGAAATAATACTTTTAGATGGAACTCAACCTATAATGAATGCGATAATTTTGATGATGTTGTAATTTTACGCACAGTTAATGCAGGAGGCGATATAATTATGGAGGGAGATACAGTATATCTCAATGCAATCCTCCCCGAAGGAGCAATTGGCGAGTGGACAATTATGCACGGAACAGCAACTATTGAAGGTATTAATAATCCAAACACAAGAGCATGGGACTTAGCAATGGGGCAAAATACTTTCAGATGGACAGTTACTTTCCCCGACAAAGGTTTGGTTCTTTGGGACGAAGTAAATGTAGATAGAATTTTGGGAATAGAAAATATAGATACAAAAATAATTATTTATCCTAATCCTTCTACTGGCATATTCAATATTATTACCGAAGAATCGTTTGGAGAATCCGAAATTCTAATTTATAATATTGCCGGCTCGCTTGTCGCTTTTGAGACTCTTGAAAAATCATCAAATAAACTCACTATCAAGTTAAAAGAAAATAAATCAGGAGTTTATTTTATCAAAATAAAAATGCAAAACGCTGTAATAATTGAAAAAATAATTATCCAATAAATAGAATACTGATAAACTATTAAAAGCCTTATAATTTGAATTATAAGGCTTTTTTTTCATAAACATTGAAAACGAAGCCATGAAAGGGCAAAACTTTCCCTGTTTTTAGATGTTCCCAAGTCCTAATTTTTAATTTACCAAAGTATTGATTGTGTATATCAAAAATAAATTATATCTTTGTTATATAAAGTTGTGAAAACTACAAAATCTATTATAATAAGGAATAAAAATACATGCAAAAACCCGAAAAAATAATTCGCTTAGAAAAAGAACTTAAAATTAAGTTTAAAGAAATTCCTATATCCGAAATTATGAAAAGTAATTATGGGGAAAAAGCATGTTATGCACTCAATAAAAATGGATTTGTAAGAGGATTAAAAATAACTCACATTAATTGTAGTTCAATAATAGAAAAATTGGACGAGTTTAGAGGTATAGAAAAACTCAATATACAAGGTAACTATATCCGAGATATTTCAAATTTGAAAAATTTTAGGCTTCTGGAAGCTCTGGATTTACAAAATAATAAATTTACAAAAATTAATGTTCTCCAAAAACTAACAAATCTAAGAGAGCTAAATTTAAAAGAAAATTACAGACTAACCCCGTCTCCACTTGAATTTTTAGTTAAATTAGAAAAACTCTCAATTACAAGTGCTGGAACTAATGGGACTTCATTTTTGAAGAATCTTACAAAACTCAAAGAATTAAATATATCATCAAATCAAACTACGGATATTTCTTATTTAGAAAAACTTGTTAATCTTCAAATTCTTGATTTACATAATAATCGTATTTCTAATATTTCAGCCCTAAAAAACTTAAAAAAACTAACTTGGCTCAAGCTTACAAGCAATAAAATAACAGATGTTTCACCTCTGGAAAAACTAAAACAACTTGAGAGTCTTTGGTTGGGGAACAATCCTATTTTACGACTTCCAGCATGTATTTGCGATTTTACAAAAATGGAAATTCAGTGGATGAGGCATTTTTATGGAACAGGTTTCATTACTTTTCACAATGATAAAACACTTCCTGTCTATCCTCCCAAAGAAATTATAATGCAAGGCAAGAAGGTAATCCGAAAATACTTTGTTACTCCAAGGGCAGACAATAGTGAACTAACACCAGAAGAGAAACGGCAAAAAAGCAAATCTGATTTTACCTTAAGTAGTGAAAAAATATTAGACAAAATTAAACTCGCCCGCAAGCTAGGAGTTTACAATAAAATTCAATCGCAAATAATTAAAGGTGAAATTGAACTTGCTTTTAAAAACGGCTACGAAAATAATATTTCTGATGAAGAGATATTAGCTCCTTGGGCAGAACTTTTGAGTTTAGTTTCAGAAATTAGGGATACTAATCCTAAAACAAGCCTCAAAAAGCTAATTAAAGCGGAACTTTTGAGTTCAGTTTCAGAAATTAAGAATAGCAATCCTAAAACAAGCCTCAAAAAGTTGATTAAATTAGATACTTTGAACTTGTATCATAAAAAATTAGAACAAATTCCTCCTGCCGTATTTAATCTCACGCATCTTAAATCGCTAATATTAAATTGGAACAATCTTGAAGAGATACCAAACGATATAGGTAGATTAAAAAAATTGGAAGTGCTTGAACTTGGAGCTAATAAAAAACTGATTTATATTTCCGAAAATATTAGTAAACTAACAAATCTGAAAGAATTATCTTTTGGAAATTGTAGTCTCGGTTTTTTTCCTAAATTTATTTCTAAGATACCGAATTTGGAAAAACTACATTTTACATTAAATGGAATTGAAGAACTGCCAAGGGAAATTGGAAATCTTAAAAATTTAAAACAATTTCATCTTGCAGGAAATGGTCTCACATGCTTACCTGAAAGTTTTTCTAAATTAAAAAATTTAGAACTATTATATTTAGATGAAAATCAACTTACAGAAATTCCTGAATATATATCTAATTTTAAAAAGCTTGTATTTTTAAAAATTGAAAAGAATCAGATAAAATCTATATCTCAGAGTATAAGTGAGCTAAAAACATTGCGAGAGCTCAAAGCCGACTTAGATATATACTCCGAAAAACAGAAAAGTAAATTTTATGAACCACCTTATGAAATAGAATATAGATTTTAGGAGTCTCAATTAGAGGTTAGGCAAATTAAAATTAATAATTAACCATTTGACTTGTTCTTTTTCCTTTTAACTGCCTCAAAAAATGTTCAAATATTCCCGATATTCTTAACTTTTTTTGAATTGTTAAAAGAAAAAATAACTGTGCTCAAATTGGTTAATTATTAATTTTAATTTGCCTTAAATGTATTTAAAATGGTTCTTTTAGAACAATTCCTCCTGTTTGCTCAACCCAAATAATGAGTTCTAATCCTTTGTATATTTGTTTGTTATAGTGGACAAAATTTCCTGTAAAACTTCTAACTCCTGCTTCTTTGGCTGCTTTTTTATTTTTCAGAAACTCAGAGAGGCTTAATAATTGTTCGTCGTATGTAGTTTTTGAAATCCCATAAATATCTGTTTCGCTACGGCGGAAGGCATAAGGCACACCAATACTGTCTTTTATATTTAGAATAATCCCGTTGTCTTTTGCTATTTCTTCGCTAAAAATCTTGTAAGGTATAACTATATTGTTCTTTTTACCCGTTTCTATTTGGCTATATTCAAAATTTAGAACATAAGATAAAAAATAAATGTCTCTACCTTTTATTGTAATGTTTTGTGCCTTAGGCAAAAAGTCTTTTTTTTCATTATCATAAAAATAAATATCCAAAGTCGTTTCATTTTTTACTTGATTATAATCAAGAATTTTCATTTTGGCAACTTTATAACTTTGGTCGAGATGTTTTACTACGGTTTGTAGCTCTTCTATTTTTTGCTTATTTTTAACTAAAGTTTCGGAGTTGATAAAAAGATGTAAATCAATGTTTTATTTTTTA
>JAOZQN010000405.1 GCA_029932195.1 Bacteroidales bacterium
TGAACTTGAAATAAATAAAACATAGTTAATAACTTTTATGCCAATTTAGGATCAATATCTAGAGAGGGAGCAGTAAGGTTTGGTAGTTGTGTAAAATCTTGTGCAAAGCTGGTTGCGGATAGTAACATAATGGCAATGGCTGTGCCAGCTATTTTTATTCCTACTGCGTGTTGCATTTTTTCAAGGCGTTGGTAAGTTCTGTTTAATTTTGCCTTCAAACGTGTTTTTTGCTCTACGGTGTGAGAACCGTTCGTAATACGTTTGTATAAGTTTTTAAACAGTCGTAAAAACTTATTCCACTGTTTCCCTTTTCGGGAGAATAGAAATTTTCTTTTCATGCTTGTTTGGTTTTAATTGTTAATTATTAGATTTATTGTTTTTGCTTTGGCAAATAATTTTTCTAAAACTTTGTAATTATTTGCTTTTTTATCCAATGTTACTTCGGCATAAATAATTTTATTTTCTGTAAATATTTTTTCTATTTGCAAAAGCATATTTGTTGCAATTGTTTGTTGACGAAATTGTTGCATTACAAAAACAGAATGTATTTGTGCGTTTCTTTCTTTTGTTACTTTAAAAATGGTCATTGCAATGGCTTTATCTTCTTTAAGAGTAAGAAGTGCAGTTAAATTTCCTGAAATTTTATTTTCTTTTAAAATAGAAATAGCTTCGGGATACAATAAGGCAGAAAGATTTTTTATTAAATCAGCACTTTTTATATTTTTCAATAACTTAAATGTGTATTTAACAGGTTCTTTTGTTGTATTATTATCTGTTGTTTTTTGCTGATTATCTTTTTGTGTTGCATTCCAAAAGCTACCTTTTGGAGTTGTAATTGCTTGTTTGTGTATTTCCATATCGGGAGATAAAAACGAAGGACGAACAGAGTTTTCAATTACTTTTACATCATAAATTTCATCTACACTCATTTCGTATTTAAAACTTCCTACAATACTTTTGTATGGCAAATAGACTGCAATAATACCTGCAAAAGAAGTTTTTGCAATATCTAAATCTCTAAATACTTTACTATTGTGTCTTAATTTAGAAACCCCTATAAAAAGATAATCGCCATAGCGAGACATGCCTCGTGCAAAACCACCGAGTTGCACAACAACTTCGTAAGTTCCTGTTTTGGGGTTTACACAAATTAGTTCGCCTTTTGCCGAATTAAGCAAATATAATTCACCATTATAAATACGTGGTGAATGTGGCATTGCAAGCCCGTCTAAAATAATTTTTCCTGTGGGATATTCCATCAGAATACCACCAGACATTTTTTTATCACGCCAGCCCTGTGTGTTGTTTGTGTTTCCGAGAGCGGTAACATATTTTATTTTATTGTCTTCCGTTGCCAAACCGTTTAAATGACAACGATCTTGGGCTACGAGTTCGGAAATAAATGGTGGTTGCCAAAATGGTGTAAAACTATATTTATCATCAATATACGATAGGCAAGAAAAAACAGTATTTACTGCAACAAGTTTATTTTCAATAAATTCCATGTCGTGTAAAGATAGATAACCTGTATTGTATCTGGCACTTGGGATATATATGCCGTCGTAAACGCCTTTTTTAGCAGGATAAGAAGTTGCTAATTCAGGACGATTTCTTAATAAAGTAACTTCATTATCTGCATAAATAGCGAGTTTGTTTTTACTAACAGCCATGCCCATAGCTTCTTTGTAGGTGCGAGTAAGTTGTATTAATTTATCATTATTTACTGAGCTAAGAAAAATTACTTTTCCTGCTTGATATGTGCTTATTGCCAGGGAGATACCGAGTTTGTGTAATAATTCTGCAAATTGTGGCGAATAGTTGCAATCAAATGGTTTTGGCGTTGTGTTCATTGGTTCTTTTTAATTTTAATGGTTGATAATTTTTATAAAAAAAACGTCAGGTTTTGAACTGACAGTTTTTTCGTAGTCGTTTCTAATACCAAACCGTAGTCAAAGTGGTGATTTAGAAAATGAATTATTTTTTAAAGAAAAATAAGTAAAAAATAAACTTTTTATATTCAATATTTTGACAATGGTTTGGTATAAACTTAAATATCTGATAGTTTTTCTAAAACTTCATCTACAATATCTTTGGCTACTTCTTTTTTAGTTTTTAAATCAAATTTTTTGATAATTCCTTTTTTATCAATAATTGAAATTTTATTTGTATCATGTTGAAATCCTGCTCCTTTATCTTGCAAGGAATTTAACACAATTACATCAAAATTCTTTTTGGCAAGTTTTATTTTTGCATTTTCTATTTCGTTATCGGTTTCAAGAGCAAAACCTACGGCAAATTGATTATCTGTTTTTATTCTCCCAAGTTCTTTGGCAATATCTTTTGTCTTTTTCAATTCAATATTTAAAATATCCGAATTTTTCTTTATTTTAGTATCAGATTTATTTACAGGAGTATAATCCGAAACTGCGGCAGTATAAATAATAATATCAGCTTTACTAAAATGCTTTTCAGTAGCCTCAAACATCTCTTTTGCCGACAATGCTTTTACTATTTTTATATCAGAATTTTGCTTTTCTACACTCACTTTCCCCGAAACAATAGTAACATTTGCTCCTCTGCTCGCAAACTCATCAGCAATAGAATATCCCATTTTTCCCGACGAATGATTTGTTATAAATCTCACAGGGTCAATGGTTTCTTGGGTTGCCCCTGCGGTTATCAAAACTGTTTTATTCTTAAAATCATTCTTTTTGCTAAAATATTTATTCATTTCTTCCACAATAATTTCGGGTTCTTGCATACGTCCTTTTCCATGCAAACCGCTTGCAAGTTCACCGCTACTTGCTTCAATACAAGTATGCCCACGATTTATTAGCGTCTGAATATTTTTTTGTGTAGCCTCGTGCCTATACATATCCAAGTCCATTGCTGGAGCAAAAAATACTGGGCATTTGGCTGATAGATAGACTGTTAGCAATAAGTTATCTGCTATTCCGTTTGCCATTTTTGCGAGAGTATTGGCTGTTGCAGGTGCAATTATATAAGCATCAGCCCATAAGCCTAAATCTACGTGGCTATTCCAGTCGCCATTTTCGGGATTGTAAAACGCTGTGAGAACAGGATTCTTTGACAATGTTGCCAGTGTAAGCGGTGTAATAAATTTTTTGGCAAAATCTGTCATCACAATTTTTACCTCATCACCTTGTTTTATAAGCAATCTAACAAGCGAAGCTGTTTTATATGCAGCTATGCCTCCAGTAATTCCAACTATTATTTTCATCTTTTTTGATTTAAGTTTATGATTAAAAATATTTATACAAAACTAATAAAAAACAGGAATATTTTATAATTTTTATAAATTACCATTTTTTATTTATCTTTGTTGTTTGATATAGAACTAAGTTTTAAAGTCTGCAAAAAAAAATGAGCGTTTTTCACGAGTGCCAAGTGCCTAATGGCATGTTACTTTTGAAATTTTAAAATACTCATTTACAGATGTAAACTTGAGTCCACTCCGAGAAGTGTATTTTTGCCAAAATCAAGGTGGATACGAGTTTTACAAACACAATGAGCATGTCTCATTGCACTTATTGTAAATGAGTATTTTAAAATTTGTATCCAACGCCGAGTTTGGTAAAAAGATGCTTTTCGGAGTGGACTCAAACTTCAATTCTAAAATTTCAAAAAAGCTTTGAGCTTGACACTCGTGAAAAACGCCAAAAAATGATAACAAATTTTAAACAAAATTTAATAAATTTTAATCTGACAAATAATGATTTATTTGCAAATGAAAAAAAACTATCTACAATTGTGGATACAATAGAGCTTCAAGGCATTAAAGTTGACCGATATACAAATGAATTTTGGACGGCAAAACAAAGACAAGGAAATAGTATTCACGAAATTTCTTACAGAGCCTGTTTTAAGCCACAACTTCCAAAATTCTTCATTAATAGTTTGTCTAAAAAAGGCGATTTTGTTTACGACCCATTTCTTGGACGTGGCACAACAATTATTGAGGCTGGTTTATTAAACCGCCAAGTAATTGGAAATGATATAAATCCATTAAGCCGTTTTTTAAGTGAAGCAAGATTTTTAATTCCAAATTTACACGATTTAAAAAAACAACTTGATTTAATTCCTATAAATTCTGATTTAAAAGCAAATATAGATTTATCAATGTTTTATCATGAAAAAACAGAAAGTGAAATAGTTTCTTTGAAAAATTATATTTTAGAAAAAGAAAAGGACAATAGTTTATCTGATTTAGATAAATGGATAAGGATGGTTGCAACTAACAGACTTACAGGACATTCAAAAGGTTTCTTTTCTGTTTATACTATGCCACCAAATCAAGCTGTTACTCAAAAGCGACAGATAAAAATAAATGAAAAAAACAATAATATACCCGAATATAGAAGCGTAAAAGACCTAATTTTACGAAAATCAAAATCATTAATAAAAGATATAACCGAAACGCGAAAAAAAGACTTAAAAAAAATTCATAAAACAGCTATCTTTCTTAACAATGACGCAAGAGAGACAAAAAATATTCCTGATAATTTTGTTCAACTTACCGTAACTTCTCCACCATTTCTTGATGTTATTCAATATTCGCAAGATAATTGGCTACGGTCTTGGTTTAATGGAATAAATACAGAGGAAATAGAGAAGAGAATAACAATGTCTAAAACAGTTGAACAATGGACAGGTGTTATGCAAGACGTTTTTAATGAGTTATTTAGAATTACAAAAAAAGACGGTTTTGTTGCCTTTGAAGTTGGCGAAGTGAAAAATGGAAAGATAAAATTAGACGAATATGTTGTTCCAATGGGTTTAAAATCTGGATTTAATCTAATTGGAATAATTATTAATGAACAAGAGTTTACGAAAACAGCAAATATCTGGGGCGTAAATAACAACAAAAAAGGGACTAATTCTAATAGAATTGTATTGTTTCACAAAATATAAAATAATAATGAAAAAAGTATCAAATGAATTACAAGGAGTTATTGCTCAAATGTTAAAACCATTAAAAGGTTTGTCTTTAGGAATAGTAATTGAAGGATTGTCAAATTATGAAGTAATACAATTTGATAAGAAAAACACCAAAGATTTGAAGGTTTTGAAAATCTTAATAAAAGTTGCTAATAATGTTCTTTTTGAGGTAAACCAAAATGGAATAAAAAGAAGCAGACCGAATGAAGTTGGTAACGATATAGAGCCTTTTGTGATACAAGAATTAGAAAAACTCGGTTATAAGGCATTAATACCTAAAACATTTGAAGGAAAAAGTAAAACAACTGGTTATCCAGATATTGAATTTATAGATGAATTTGATAGAGTTAATTATTTAGAATGTAAAACATTTAATGTCAAAAACATAGCAACAACACAAAGAAGCTTTTATTTGTCTCCTTCAAAAGAATTTAAAGTAACACAAAATGCTATTCATTTTGGAATATCTTTTGAAGTTTTTGTAGATAAAAATATTGGAAATAATAGAATCTATAAGGTCAATAGCTGGAAAATATTAGATTTATCTAAATTAGAATTAGATGTAAAGTATGAATTTAATTCTGATAACAAAAGGCTTTATAATGAAAACTTAATTTTAGCTGAAAAATAATCAAATATATTAAGATTTATAACTGAAGTTTCGGAGCATCTTTAGTCTTTATTTTACAAGTTTTTATTTTAC
>JAOZQN010000035.1 GCA_029932195.1 Bacteroidales bacterium
TATTTCTAACAATTTTATTATCACCGATTTAGAAAGTCAGAAACTTCAGTTATTTTAATTTTGTAAATATAACAAAAAAAGCTAAATGCTTTGAGTGTGTAACATATTGGGGGAGTTTGGTTGCATGTTACAGGTTTCGCAATGCGATTATAAATTATGATTTATTATAATTATTTATTGTGTTTTTCATAAAAAAACAATCATTTTTCTTTCGCTTTGCGAAACTTACAACCTGTAACTTGTAACACTCCCCCGATATGTTACACTCAAATGCTTTTTATTTTTGTTTTATTTCATATTAAAAAATTAATGGTTTAGAGACATTTACACTTTTGAGTTTATTTTTGCGTATAAAAAGTGTTACTCCTATTTCGTGAAAATCCAACTGTTGTTCATTTATACAATCAATTTCAGTAGTATCAAAATCAAAAGTATATTTTTTCTTTGTATATATATATTTTATTATTTCAATTAATTCTTTTTTGTTATAATTATACCAATTTTTGCCTTCGTAAATCAAATTTTCTGTTTCAATATCTAAATCAATAAATTCTTTATTTTCTTTTTCATAGGCTAATAACAGTCCATATTTACGATATTGTAAATACAAACTAACAGAATCTTCGTGTTTCTTGTCGGGTTTACCTAGTATTTGTATAACTTTTTTAACAGGATATTCAAAATTAATTCCTGCAATTCCTTTTCCTATTTCAAAATTATAATTCATTTTTACTTAGACTTGAGACACAAACATTACATAAATTATTTTTTATAAACCAAAGTGTTAAACCTATTTGTTCAAATTCGTATTCTTCTTCGCTTTCGGCATCATAAAATTCATATTTTTGGTGTTCAAATTTATATTTTATTTTACGTAATTTATGTTCTTTTTCTATTATACTCAAAATTTTATTTTTTTGTAATGAATATAAATTTTTATTATTAAAAATTATTTTATTTGTCTGTATTTGAAGTTCATTGTCAAATTTATCAAAATGAATAAATGAAATATCAAGTCCTTGTTTTAAATATTGATAATTAGAAGTATAACATTCAACTCCTGTTTCTGTATGAAAATTATCTGGTTTACCAAGTATTTTATTTATATCCTTGTCGGCAATATTTAAAGGAATAGTTCCAAATTTTTGTCCTATTTTAAAAATATAATCCATAATTATTTTTAAATCTCAGGTTTATAAACAACAGCCTCATCAAATAAATTATTTTTGAGCCATAATGTTAAACCGATATTATCAAAATTATATTCTTTTTGCGTAAAATCTTCAAATTCAATTTTTTCATAATCATATTTATAGTTTATTTTTCTTTTTTTATGTATTGTCCTAATTATTTTTAACAAATTATTTCTATTTAAACCTTTCCATGTTTTATTATTAAACACAATATTATCTGTATGAATATGCAGAGTATTTTTAGGTTCTGCAAATTCGTCGTAATCAAAAACAATCCCAATTCCTAAATTATCGTAATCATAATCAAATGTATAGCATTTATTACCAACAGTTTTATTAACTGTAATTGGTTTTCCAAGAGTTTGAAAAATATAATCTTTTGTTGATTCAAAATTTATTTTTCCAAGTCCTTCTCCTATTTCAAAATTATAATCCATAATCTATTTGCGATGATGTGTTTCTCCGTTTTTTTTTAGTTGTTTGTTAATGTGTCTAATTTTTTTCAATATTTTTTTCCGTAACTTGCTCTCTGCTTTTGTTCTGTTTGTCTTCTTGTTTATTTTCTCAAGCTGTTTTTCTAAATTTTCAAGTTGCTTCTCAATAGACTTTTTAACATTTTGATTTTTATGTGGTTCGTTTTTTCCACTTTTCTTTTTATTTTGCCAATTTTCACTTTTGTTGTTATTTTTTGTTCTGTTACTATTATTTTGCTCTGTTTTTTGCTTTTTTTTATGAGCAAACTCGTTAAAATAAACTGTTCCAGAATACGCAAAAGTTCCGAGAAGTAATAAAAGTCCAATTAATTTTGCAGTAAATTTAATATTTATGCTTTTATTTGTAATTGTTGTTGATTTCATTTTGCAAATATACTAAATAAATAAATTTTATTATTTTGTTAACTCTTCAAGAGTTATGGTTACAAATTCATTGTTATTCAATTGTTTAATTGACTTTGTTAACATCTTTTTATTTTCGGAAACAGATAACAAATAATCTGTTTCACTTTGTATATTATCAATTATATTAAGTTCAATAGTTGCATTATTAGAAAATAATGCTTGGATTTTATTTATTAATTCAATATTTAAAGAATTAATTGGAAAATTAAATGTTGCGGCTACCAACGTAAAGTTGGACAAGACAGATTTACAATGTATTAGTTTATTTATTTGACACTGTTAAAAAAATAAAACGCTTAAAGATTGCTACGCAATGCTTTAAGGATTTGTTTTTTTCAATCAAAAATCCTTTAAGCGTCTGCAAGACCTTAAAGCGTTTTTGATTCTTACAATAAAAAGAATAATCTTTCCAATTTTACGTGGGTAGCCAATGTTGCATTCATAATATTATTTTTATTACGTTTTTATATCTCTTTTTTATAAATCTTATTCAGATTTTTCATCATTTTTTTTCAATCTTTTTTGCCAAACATCTTGACTTCTACTACTGTGTATAACTGCAAAAATCGTAATTTCATTATCATTTATTTCATAAAATATTGAATAAGGGAATATTTTTATATTAGTTTTTCTTATTTGCATATATGCTACTGCAAAAGCATACGGATTTTCTTTAAGCGTTTTAAGGCAAATTAAAATAAATAATTACCCATTTAAACTTGTTTTTTTTCCCTTTAACTGCTTCAAGAAAGGTTCAAATATTCCCGATATTCTCACATTTTTTGAATTGTTAAAGAAAAAAATAACTTCGCTTAAATTGGCTAATTATTAATTTTAATTTGCCTAATACTATTCTTCAAAGAAGTCATAAATTTTTTGCTCAGCTTTTTTTGTTGCAATTCATACCATTTTGATGCTTGCTGAATATCTTTTTTGGCTTGCGAGCTAATAATAATTTTATATTTCATAACCATATTCTGTTTCGTATTGTTTTTCAAGCTCTTCCCAAGTTACAGCATTTTCTGGATTTTTTTTATGGTCTTCTAATCTGTTTTTTAAAAGTTCTTTAATTTCAGGTGAAATCTCATTTTCTAAATTTTGTATATTTTTATTTTGTTGATTATTAGCATATTTGATTGACAAAAAATTCATATAATCTAATACTTGTTCTTGTATAATGAATGGTAAAATATTAAATCGTTCTAAAACCAATTCATTATTATAGAGTTTTTTTTTTATTTATTTTTGTTGTTTCCATAAAAATTAAGAGTAAAATATTGAAAATTAGAATAGTCTGATTTTATTTTATTTTATTTTATTTGGAATAAGCCATACCTTCTTTATAATTTCTGTTATCTCTATTTTGCAAATATACTAAATTTTATCCAAGTAAAAATTTTCTTTGGAAGTCATTATTTTTTTTTCGGTTTTGGTTTTATCTTTATAGCCGAGCAAGTGTAAAAGTCCATGCACAATTATTCGGTTTAGTTCGTGCAAAAAATTGACCTTATAATTTTTGGCGTTCTCCCCTACTCTATCAATACTGATAAAAATATCTCCCGAAAGTTTATTATTTTCAACATAGTCAAAAGTTATCACATCGGTAAAATAATCATGATTTAGATAATTTTTATTCATTTCCAACAAGTAATTATCGCTTGTAAAAATGACATTCAAATTTTCTAACTCATAATTTTCCGACTTAATAACAGAAATTATCCAATTTTTTAATTTATGAATCTCCTGATATTCATAAATTATATCCTCTGTAAATAAATTTATTTCGCCCAAAACCTTTAGAATTTTAGATTTACGATTTACGATTTACGATTGGTTTACACCAAAAAATAATTGTAAGGTGTCCACCAATCGTAAATAGTAAATTAAAAATCGTAAATTAATTTAGATTAAATACCATTTTCACAACTTTGCCTTTGGAGAGATAACTTACTTCGTCTGCAAGACTTTGAATAAGAAATACTCCTCTACCATTTAATTTTTCTATATTTTTGGGGTCAGTTGGGTCGGGAACTAGCTGATAATCAAAACCATTTCCCTCATCTTGAACAGAAACTATAAGCCTTTTATTATCGCTAATATTATAAGCAACAGTAACCTCCTTGTCTTTACTAAATTTATTTCCATGAACAATCGCATTGCTTATAGCCTCGTTCAAAGCAATAAGAATGTTTCCATAAATAAGGTCGTTTAAGTTATTTTGGACAGAAATTGAGTCAAGAATAGACTCTGCAATATTCAAGTTTTTTAAATCTGATGAAAATTTAAGCATTTGTTCCATATATTAAAAGGGTTAGTTTTTAATGGTTAATTATGCAATGGTATAATGATTTAATATTTGATAAATATATAAAAGCATTTATAGTATAAAATTACACCATTGTATAATTACATAATTTTATTGTATCATTAATTAATTTAGTTATTTAAAAATTGTAGATACGAATCGTAATGTTGTTTGTAAAAATTTTGTAATTTAAGTGAATTTCTATTCATACTTTCCGAATAGGAATTTTTATTCTTAAATTTTTCTTGTATATCTTTTGGATTTTTCTTTGCAATATTTTTTGCTTCATTTGACTCTCGTTTGTCTTCAAATTTTCTTTCATTTTCAGACTCTTCTGCTTCAAGCAAGCGAGTCATAATTTCTTGCTGTCTGATGAGTGTTTCTGGAGTAATATTATTATTCAAAATATCTTTTTTTATGTCTTCGTTAAGTTGCTTTATTTCATTAAGTTCTTTAACAGTTTCTGGTTTATAGCTATTTCCATTCATCATGTCTTGCATCATTTTTTCGAACATTTCTTGCTGAGCCAACTGCTCTGCAAGTTGCTGACTTTGTGATTTTCCATTTTTCCCATTCTTGCCGTTTTTTCCATTCTTACCATTTTTTCCATCTTGTTTTCCGTCTTTCATATCTTGAATCATTTGCTCCAATTGCTGTTGCATTTTTTGTTGCTGTCCTTTCATATCCGACATGGACGGTTTTCCGCCTCCAGGTTTTTTACAAGTTCCCCCACCCGACCCAGAACCTTGTTGCTGCATCTGTGCCAAAATTTCGTTCAATAAAAGTGAAAGATTATTTGCCGAAGTCATAACATTTCGTTGCTGAATAGATGCTTTATTTTTACTTCTTTTTTCTAAGCTTTCTAATGACTTGTCTAAATTCTTATTTATTTTTGAAAGTTCAGTGCTTATAGGCTGATTTATTTGGGGATTACGCTTGGACAATTCATATAACGAATCCTCAATGACTTTAAAATCTGACTTCATCTGTATCTGTCTTATTTTTAAATCATTAAACTTTGGACTATTTGAATACATTTCTTTAGTTTCAGAAAAAATTTGTTCTTGCGAAAACGAAAAATCTGTTAAATTAGAAATTATTTGTCTCATGTCCTCTATGCTCTCCGAATTTTGTTCTTGCGAATTTCCTTCCATCATAGATTGCATTTGCTCCGACATTTTTTTCATATCTTGCGAAGTTTTACTTTGAGATTTTGAAGTCTTACTTTTTTTAGATTTTTGCATCATCTCTTCTGTTTTTTCCAAATCCTCTTGAATTTCTTGTTTTTCTTCTTCAAATTCTTCTAAATCCATTGGCTCTTCTAATTCTTCATTTTTCTCAATTGCCTCTTCATACTCTTCCATTAATTCTTCAAATGACTCTTTGTTTTCTTGCTGTTTTTTAGCCAGTTCTTCTTTATCTGAGTTTTTATCTAATGATTCCTTAGATAGTTCTTTTTGCTCCTCAGAAAGTTGCTCTAACTGCTCAATAGTAGAGTTTACCTTCTCTTCTACTTCCATTTGTTTAAGAATTTCTAAATCTTTATCTAAGTTATCTGATAACTCATCATAATCGTATTTTAATTCGTCTATTGCTTCGTCAAATTTTTTGTCGTCAAATTCTTCTTGTAGCTTTTTCAATTCCTCTAATAATTCTCGCATTTCATCTGTAATCAACTCATCAAGAAGTCTTTGTATATCTTCTTGTTTTTTCATTATTTCTTCTTTTTGTTCAGTAAAAGCATTTAATTGATTATTTTTTTGCTCATTTTCCTTTTTTATATCAGCAATTAAATCATCTAAATTTTTCTGTTTTTGAAGCAGTTGGTCTATAAAATTAGTTTTTTCCCACTCCGACATTTTTTCATTCAAAGATTTTTCCTGAAAGTCTTCTAAATCTTTTTGTATTTGATTAGATAGCTCTGTTGCCTCGTTTACTTTTGATTGCACATTTTTATTAGACTCTTCCGTAAGACTATCTAATTCATTTAATGATAACTGCGAGAACTCAAACACCTCAGAACGTGTTGTTTTAAAGCCAGATATTGCATCATTATCTCTAATTTGAAAATAATATTTTATAGCTTCTCCATTTTTAATATCTAATTCAGAAAAATCAAAAAAGTAATAAAAATCTTGCGAAGAATTTGATTTTTGAATTGGAATACTTACCGATTTATAAGACAATTTTTTATCATTACCTTTGTTTACTGCATAATTAAAAGAAAGTGAATAAAAACCATAATCATCAGAAATTATACCTTTATAGTAAAACTCCGATAAATTTAGAGAATCTTGCAATTTATTAATATTAATCTCTGGATATAAGTCTGGCACTACAACTACCTTATAATTAACAAGTTCTTCTTTCTTGAAAAAATCATTTGAAACAATAATATCATAATTTGAAGATTTCAAAAATTGCTTAGAAGCAACAAAATTATCTTCTTGCTTTTCTGTTTTTAAAAGAAGACTGTCTAAAATCCTCAAATCTAAAGAATTAATATCTTTAGTTTCAAAATTCCAAGTAATTTTACTACCATAAGGGACAGTTAAATCGCCAACATTTGAGTATTTTTTAGGCACTTCTCCTGTGTATGCAGGTGGCACAACATCTACATAAAACTTTAATATTAAGGGAGATGGCAAAACATTTATACTATATTTTTTTGATTTATAACCATCTGCTTCAAAATAAAAGTCAAAAGAATTATTTACATTTTTAAAATTATAAATAAATTCTTTTTTAGAAAAATTATCTTTTTTAATAAGTAAAAAAACATTATTGTTATAATTTACAGATATTTCAGAAGGAATGTAATTTCCTTCAATATTTAATTTGAGTTGGAAATCTTCGCCTTTTCGGATGGTAAGCGAATCGTTTTGGAGGTTAAAATTAAAAGGCATTTCTACCTCATAAAAAGTGCTATGATTAATTATTCGCTCTGTGCCATTAGAAATTATATTTGACTGAAAAACAGATAAATACAATAATAATAAAAGCGGAATAGCAAGATATTTTAAATAATTTAAAGATTTTTTATAATCAATAACTTCTACAAAATTAAATGGAGTTAGTGTTCCTATTTTTTGGTCTATACTTGCCAGCACTAACTTGTTTTGTGAAGTTTCTATTTCATTAGCAAGCTCTAATATATTGAATAATTTGTCTTTAACATCTGTAAAATAATTTGCAATTATTCCCGATGCTTGTTTGTAGCTAATTACTTTTCCTATTTTGAGAAGTTTAATCGAAGGAAAAGCAATAAACTCTGCAAAAATAAGTAGCGAAACCAAAATTGCGGAATAAAATATTATAGTCCTAGTAGCAATATTGAAATGAATAAAATACTCTGATACAGTGATTGTTAAAAACAACACTAAATACAAAGAAGCAGAGAGTAAAATCCCTTTAAGTATTTTATTTTTATAATATTTTTTTATAAACTTATCAAGTTTGCTTATTAAATTTGTGTATTGATTTGTCATTTTTTTACCTTGATTATTTTGATTTAATGATTTACTTGATTTTTAATTACATTTATTTATAATATTTTCTATTGAAATTATCAAATTAGTGTTTTTTTTAATCTAATGCAATTAATTGCAATTTTTTTATATTTACAAAATGTTTATCACGTGTAACAAGCGGGATTTGATAACTAATACAAAGTGCTGCAATCCAAATATCATTTTCGGGTATTGGTCTTCCTATTTTTTTTAGCTCTTTTCTAATATTGGCATACTCCACCGCAACAGTAGTTGTTGTATTTAAAACCGTGCAATCATCTATAAAGTTTTGATATTTCTTAATATTTTGTTCAACTTTAGACGAATTTAATGCTCCAAAAAGTAATTCTCCGCAAACGACAATCGGCAGATAGATAGGATAATAACTAAAACATTTCTTAATTATATCCTGTTTACCGTTCAAAATATCAATCGCAATATTTGTATCTAATATAAGTCCATTCATTTTACCAGTCTCCTTCTATTTTAGAAAATTCAGTGTTTATAATATTTTTCATTTCAATTGCCTCACTATCAGTTATTACACCTATATATTTGTAAAGCGGATGAGTTTCAATATCTATATGAGTATATTTTACAGATAGATATACTTTTTGAATATGTTCGGTAAAATTATAAACTTGCGATAACAAAAAAGGATTTAAGTTATTTATATTTTGTTGTAAATTTTGCTTTATAGTTACTGTTTCCATATTTTTTTAGTTCTATTTATTTAAACTATTTTTTGCTAAAATTATAGCTTTCTGTAATTTTTCTTCTAACAATTTCTTTTCAGGCAATTTTGTTAAATACTCAGCAACTTTTATTTGGTCGTTATTTTCCAGCATCAAATAATTAATTTGTTCGGGTGATTTTTCGCTACAAAGAATTAGTCCTATTGGTTTATTTTCGCCTTCACGCATTTCATTTCTTTCAAGCCATCGTAAATAAAGTTCCATTTGTCCTTTGTGAGCAGCTCGGAATTTATCTATTTTTAAATCTATAGCTATCAAACTTTTAAGACCTCTATGATAAAAAAGTAAGTCAATATAAAAATCTTCATTATCAATAATAATTCTTTTTTGTCGGGCAAGAAATGCAAAATCAGTTCCCAGTTCTGCTATAAAATTTTGTAAGTTTAATAATATTGAACTTTCAAGGTCTTTTTCGCTAAAAGTATCTTTCAGACCAAGAAAATCTAAAAAATATGGGTCTCTAAATGTTAAATCCGCAGATATTTTATTATCATCATTCAATTGTTTTAAATCATTGATAATTGTCTGTTCTGGCTTTTTACTTATAGCAGTTCGCTCATAAAGATTTTTAGAAACACGCTCTTGCAAAGTCCTCACACTCCAACGCTCGTGCTTACATAAAGAAATATAAAAGTCTCGTTTTAAGCCATCTTTTATGGGCAACAAACTTCGGATATGCGTCCAACTCAATTGTGCACTCAGTGAGTGCACAATTTGAATATTTGCATACAATTCATTGAACATCATAAAATTACGCAAATTTCTTTTACTAAAACCTGTGCCATAATACTGCTTAAGTTTCTTGCTCAGAGAAATAAGAACTTGTTTTCCATAATCTGCACGTTTATTTTGCAGGATATTTTGGTTTATTTCTTTACCAATATTCCAATATAAAAGTGTAAGCTCTGAATTTATGGTGCTTGCAACTCTCTTGCGTGAACTATCTATCAATAAGGTTATTGATTGAAATAATTGGTCATTTTTTAATGATATTTTATTCATACTGTTTTTTATCGTTTTACCCAAATAATTGGATCTTTTTTATCGTCAAGATGCCAAACCTGAAAATTAAGAACTGGATAATTTTTCTTTTCAGAAATAGCTATTTGTCCAAGAATATCACCTTGTATCACTCCCTGATTTTTAGTTACTTGTATATTTATAAGATTTGAATAAACAGTATAATAGTCTCCATGTTTTATCAAAACGGAGCTGTTATGTCCTGGAATTTCTACCACACTCACTACCCTACCCTCAAAAACTGCTTTTGCCTTGTCGTCGGAATGCGAGGTTATATCTATGCCGTCATTTTTGATTTTGATTTTTTCCAAAGTCGGATGCTGATGCTCTCCGTAAGCACTTATAACAATGGTTTCGTAAAGTGGCATTGGCATTTTGCCTTTGTTATTTTCAAAATGTTCGGTTACTTTACCCTCATTTACAGGATTTTGCGGCTCTTCTAAAATTTCGTTTTTTATGGATAAATTCAATTCTTTCTGCCAAGCATGATATTCTGATAGTTGTTTACGCAAAGTATCTGATTTTTGTTGCAATTTTTGTATAGAATTTAACTGTTTTCTTATATCTACGGTTAATAAACTCTTCTGATTAAGATATGATTTATTAAAAACTTCTCTAATATTTTTTTCCTTTTGCAAAATTTCTTTTTGATATTCAAGCTCTTTCTTATAAAAAACTATTGCTTCTGCTTGCCTTTTTGTATAAGTTGTAATTATTTTCAAATATTTGTATCTCAAATATGCCTGATTAAAACTTCGTGCCGAAAGAATAAACATAAAAAGCGTTGATTTTGTGCGATTTAGATAGGTAAAAACTAGCAATTTTGCATATTGTTTTTTTCCTATTTCCAACTCCTTCTCTATCCTCTCAATAGATAATTCTATTGAATTTATTTTATTATTAAATTGCCTAACTTCTGATTCTAATGTAGATACAAACTCTTCACGCACCTCTATCTTCCTTGACAATAAAATAAGCTCGTCGGTAGTTTTATAATCCGATTTGCTAACAATATCCAAAATGTTTTCGTATCGGTCTATTTCTTTGGAAAACTTGCTGTATTGTGCATTTACAGAAGTAGTTATCAATAAAATAATTATCAATAATATATTTTTATTTAATTTGTTTTGCATTTTTAGGTATTTTTAATCTAACTTTAAATTCTTTGTTTACACTTATTTTTTTATAATCAAAATTTAATTCATGATTTTGTTTTTCTTCTATTTTTATAATAAATTTTTCTGGAAAAAAAGTATTTTTTATAAAAAGAAAATCGGTATAATTTATATCTAAATATCTTAAATTTATATTGTCCTCCACAAGTTGTGATTTTATGTTATAATCCTTTTTATCAATAATAGTTTCGTGTTTTAGGGCTGTTACAGCCTCATTACGAGGGTTTTTCTGCACAAAACTATATTTATAATCCGTGCTATCTTCTATAAATTGGTAATCAGAGATTTTGTTGGTTGTAGGATAAGTAAAAACTTTATTTGTAAGCATAGCCTCAACAGTTGACAGCTCCATACTTAATCCGTAATTTGTCTCAAAAAAAGTTTTGTCTTCTGCCAGATAAGTATTTTGAAAACTGTTATAAAATTTAACAGAATCGTTTGTAATTAAGAGTCTTCCGAGTTCAATACCAAAACCGGGCGAAAGCGTAATAAGCATTGCAGAATCTTTTACAATTCTAATAGTTCCTCCAAAACTAATGTTTTGATTATCGGACTTATACTTGGCATTATACTTAATAAAAAGGGTTTCGTAGTCAAGATAATTATCTGCAATAGTATCTAAAATTTTGCCTCCTTTTGATACTTTTTTTGGATTTTCAATGGGAGTTATGGGTCTAAAAATTCCACAAGAGGAAACAAATATTAATATTAAAAATACCATAAAGCCCCCTAAGTCCCCCGAAGGGGGATTTTTAAAACTATTAAGAATTAATTTTGAAAATTCATTTTTATTTTTCATATTTATTTTATTAAGTTACTATTTATCAGGCGTAGCCAACTAAAAACTAAGCATTAAAAACTAAAGACTATTTCGGGTCTAATTCTTTTGCTTTTTGCCATTGTTTTTCGGCTTCTTGTTTTTTATTTTGTGATAATAAAATATCACCATAAAGCCTGTTATACTTGGCATTTTCTGTTTCCGATTTTTCTATAAGTTCTTTTATTTTTACAATTGCTTGCTCATAATTTTTTGTCTTAAAATCGTAATAAGCAGAAGTATATAAAAATTTCTGACTCTCTGGTTCATTTTCTAAACAAGTTTTTATAAGCGTTTCTACTCTTGGTAATTCTGTATTATTTTTAATTAAAAATAAAGCATAATTATTTTGTAAATCATAATAAGTATCAGATAATTTTAATGCTTCTTTATAATATTTTTCGGTATTAAATTCGTCTTTTTTAAGAATATACAGATATGATAAATAAAAATTAAATTGTGAAAGCATATACATATCACTGTAAATCAAATCCATACCAGACTTAAATAACTGTTCTGCTTTTTCGTAATCGTTGAGCATCATGTTGGAAATTCCTGCATAAAGATAAAACTCTGGCATATTGGGATATAAATCCATCAAGAACAATGATATTGTATCTAATTTTGTATAATTATTTGTTTCAAGATATAGTTTTGTAATAGTTTTATTGAGATTATAATCAAAATCGTCTTCTGAGTATATATCTTCTAAAACTCTTATTGCTGAATATGGTTTATTATTTTGCAGTAAATATTTAGAATACAAAAGAGAAGTTTCATTATTGCCTAATTCACTATTTATAAGTAGATTAAAAAGAGTATCAACTTCTGAATTAGGATAATTTTTACTACTAAAAAATTCTTTGTCATTAAGAATATGTAAGCCATAAAAAAAATTAGTTTCTTTTTCTAAACCAAGTTTTAAAAAAATATAAGTGCTATCGTAATTATTTTTACCTTTATAATACTCAGCAAAAGAAGTATAATATTCGGCAGACTCCATATTTTCATCTTCTGATAAAATTTTACTTGCCTCCGAAATATTATCATTTTCTAAATAATAGGTTATCAAACGAGTTTTATAATCAGCATTGTATGGAAAATAATCTACTACAAATAATAATTCTTTTAAATATTCTTTTTTATTATTATAACCATCAAGAACTATAAGTTTTTGATTTGTATTAAACTCTGTTACTCCTTCTTTTTCCTGCAACCGCTCATAGGTATAAATAGCCTTCGTATATTCTTTTAAATATTTATAATAGTGTGCAAGTTCGTAAAAAGGAGTATAACTTTTTGTTTCCAAAACAACCTCTTCAAAAAGTGGAATTGATTTTTCTACATCATAATTTTTTATATGTAACTTTGCAAGATAATATTTATAAAAAATATTTTCGGGACTAAGCTCAACCGCCTGCAACATATACGAAATGGCAATATTATACTCCTCTTTTTGAGTATAAACTTCTGCAAATTCATAATAAACCGCAGAGTTTTTTGGGTCTGCTTCTACACACTTGTTTAAGTTTGTAAGTGCCTCATCATAATCATCATACAACATTTCTCGAAGTGCTTCAGCAAGATGAAATTTTACTAACTCTTCGTCTGTAACTTTGGCAACGGTTGTGGTAGTTCTTGTTGTTTTACAAGATGATAGCAAAGCTACAAGAATTGCAAATAATATTATTGTGTATTTTTTCATTTTTCATTTTCAGTAAGTTGTTCGTGTCAAGCGTGGACGCTTTACGCATAATATATAGCAAATATCCACACTTACAACTAATTTTTGTTATTTTATAAGAGTATAATCTCCAATACTATAGTCTGGTATTTTACCTATTAGTTGCACAAAATTTCCTATCATAGAATTTGCAAATATCTGATTTTCTATTGTTGTATTTTCTTGAATAATAGAATTTTGGATATTAGAATTTTTAATAATCGTATTTTTTTCTACTGATACGTAAGGTCCTATAACAGAGTTTTCTATAACAACATTTTCTGCAATAAAACAAGGCTCATTAATTACTGAATTAGTAATTTTTGCAGATTTATTTACAAGTTCATTTTTTGGCAAATGATGCAAAATACGCTGATTGGTATTTACTGTAATATCCTTATTTCCACAGTCTAACCATTCGGTAAGAGTTTGAGTTCGGAACTTATAATTTTTATTTTTAAGGTTTTCCAAAGCCGTAGTAAGTTGATATTCTGTTCCTACAACGATTTTATTATCTATCAAGTATTTAATTTCGTCTCTAAGTTTTTCGGCTTGTTTGAAATAATAAATTCCTACAATTGCCTGATTAGATACAAATTCTTTTGGCTTTTCTATAAAATCGGTAATAAAACCCTCGTTGTCAAGTTTTACAACTCCATATTGATTCGGATTTTCTACTTCTTTTGTCCAGATAATTGAATCTATCTGAGTGTCTAATTTAAAATTGGCTTTAAAAAGCGTATCGGCAAAAGCTACAATCACTTCGCCATGCAAAGAGTCTTTGGCACAGTATATTGCATGTGCTGTTCCCAGTGGGTCGTGCTGTGTATAGAACTTTGGAGTAGCTCCATAATTTTTGGCAATATTAGTTAAATTTTGTTTAACTTCATCAGAAAAATCCCCAATTATAAACGCTATTTCGTCTATCTTAGTATCAAGAACAGAACCAGCCTCTTCTATAAGTCTTTGAACTATTGACTTTCCGGCAATTGGTAAAAGAGGTTTGGGTGTTGTAAGTGTGTGTGGTCGCAAGCGTGTTCCCATGCCTGCCATTGGAATTATTAGTTTCATAGTGTTGGTATATTGGTGTGTTAGTTTATACTGAAGTGAATAAGATTTTTGGATAAACCCGAAAGCGTCTGCAAGACCTGACGGCGTTTAAGAACACTTAAAATCCGAAAACCTTATTCACTTTAGTATAATTATTTATTGGTTTTTAAATTTACTTATAATTTTATCAAAATCAGATTCTATTTTTTGTATTCTGTTAAACTTATCGTATTCAAAATATGCTTTTTCTTTGGCTTTTTGGGCAGAGATTCTACCTTTATTTTCTAAAATTTTATATTCATTAAATTCTATAAATTTATTTACACTTTTAGCAAATTCGTCCATTGTAAATGCTGTGCGATTTTCAATAATTCGTTCTATGTAGTCAAAGAAACTACTGATTGTTCGTTCCAATTTTTTTATTTCGCTTTCTAAAAGATAGTTTTTAGCAATATTTGTATCCGATTTTAATATCCTGCCTTCTGGTGCATTTTTCCAAGTGCTTAAACCCATAAATTCTTTTTTTGCATCGGCTTTTTTGTAAATAATTTCGGCGGCAGTATGCTCGCTGATAGCAAAATGAAATTTATTTTGCACGCTGGCATAAAAATTTCTTGTAGCTTCAGATTTTGGATTATAATCTATACTACACTCGGCAAAAATATCTGTTATTTGTTGATATATACGCCGTTCGCTTGTGCGTATAGAACGCACACGTTCAAGTAGTTCTCTAAAATAATCTTTTCCAAAGTAGCGTCCGTTTTTCAATCTATCATCATCTAGTATAAAACCTTTGATAATAAATTCTTTTAATATTTTGGTTGACCAAATTCTAAATTGTGTTGCCTGCATAGAATTTACTCGGTAACCTACCGATATTATTGCATCAAGATTGAAATACTCAATATTTCTTTTTACACTACGATTTCCTTCTTGATGAACTATTTCCAAAATGGAAACAGTTGCTTTTTTATCTAACTCTCCACCCTCGTATATATTATGCAAGTGTTTGCTTATTGCTGGAACATTAACTCCAAACAATTGTGCAATAGCTTTTTGAGGAAGCCAAATAGTTTCATTATGCAAAAAAACTTCTATCTTTACTTTTCCGTTAGGGTCTGTGTAAAGCAAGAAATCTGTGAGTTCGTCTTTTATACTTAATTTATTCATGAGTAATGGTTCAATTAAGAATTATAATAATTTTCTGCTTTGTCAAAGGTGTTTTTTCACAATATATTTTTTGTTATTTTGTTAGCGACAAACACGTTTCCAACTACCAAAAAAGGCAGGTTGGAAAGTGTGTGGCTGCAATTTTTTTACGTAACACACTTTCCAACGTGGTTTTTCACCACTTGGAAACGTGTTGGTCTCATTGTAAACTACAAACTTACTTGTTTTTTTGAATAATTACAAATTACAGATTATATTTTTTTCGTTACAATATACGTTGAGACGCACTGCCGTGCGTCTCTACAAATTATTGTAATTATTTCCCTGTGTGTCCAAAACCACCTTCTCCCCTACCCGACTCTTGCAGGATTTCTACTTGTTGCCAATTAATGGTTTCGTGTTTGGAGATTATCATTTGGCAAATTCTTTCACCGTTATTTATCTGAAATTCAGAGTTTGAGAGATTAATTAAAATAACTTTTATTTCACCTCTGTAATCTGCGTCTATTGTTCCAGGAGAATTAAGAACCGATATTCCGTGTTTTATAGCAAGTCCGCTACGTGGTCTTATTTGTGCTTCGTAACCAGCAGGGAGTTCTATAAATAAGCCTGTTGGAATTAATTTACGTTCCAAAGGTTTTAGAATAATTGCTTCGGATAAATCTGCACGTAAATCCATACCTGCCGAAAGTTCTGTGCTATAAGCTGGTAAGTCGTTTTTTGATTTGTTTATTATTTTTATTGTCATCGTTTTTGGTTTGGTTTTGGTTTGTAGAGACGCACGGCAGTGCGTCTTTTTACGTTTTTTTTGTAAAATAATATCATGATGGAGACGCACTGCCGTGCGTCTCTACGTTTTTTGATGAATATTTATTTGCGAAACTTATTTTTTAAAAGTTTAATTATATTTTCTAAATATATTATAACTGCGACAAATATAGTAAATAATCCTGTGTTTACAAGTAACTTAATATATAAATATTCGTATTCAAATTGTATAGAAATAAAATATAAGCCTAAAGCTAATGCAAAGTAACCAAAAATTCGTTTAAAATCGTATTTTATTGGTAAATATTTTCTGCTCCAGAAATAAGATATTATAATCATTACCAAGTAGGTAGAAAAATTAGTCCATGCTGCTCCAATATATCCATATTTTGGAATTAAGAAATAATTTAAAACAATTGTAATTACCGAGCCCGAAATAACTATCGCAATACCATAACGTGTAACGTCTTTGAGCTTATACCAAAAGGATAATACAAAGAAAATTCCGACAAAAATTCTACTCAAAAACAACGGCAATACAACATCAAGTCCTTCAAAATAATCTTTATGAATAAAATATTTTACAATATCTAAGTAAAACATAACTCCAAGAAACATCAATAATGCTATTATTATAAAATATTTCATAACATCGGCAAACACTTTGAATGAGTCCTTATCATTGTCTTGCGAAAAGAAAAACGGCTCGGCTGCATATCGGAATGCTTGAACTAGCATCATCATTAAAACAGCTATTTTGGCATTAGCTCCATAAATACCAAGCTGTTGCATTACATATTCGTGTCCGTTCTCTATGCCTGCAGGAATTGTTACCCAGTGTTTTAATAAAATTCTATCTGCCATTTCATTTACGGCTCCCGAAAGTCCTGTAACCAACAAAGGTAAGGAATAAATTAGCATAAGTTTTAATAATTTTTTATCAAAACTGTATTTTACTTTAAAATATTCTGGTAAAAATAATAATAAAATAACCGAACTTGCTATCAGATTAGATATAAAAATGTATCCTACTCCAATATCTGGATTGTAAATGGCTGTTAAGATAGAATCGGGGTTTAATTCTATCACATAAGGACATAATAATATAAAAAATAAATTTAAACCTATATTTATGGAAATATTTATTATTTTGAAGGTAGCAAATTTTTTGGCTTTATTTTGTAATCGCAGGCGTGCAAATGGCAAGGCTGTAAATACATCAATACCAAGTATTAATACAAAATAAATAATATATTCAACATTATTTTCGTAACTTATAGCAGTTGCTATTTGTTTGGAAAAAACAATTCCGATAATCAAAAAAAACGTTGTTGTAGCAAGCAAAGAAGTTAAGACTGTAGAAAAAACGGTGTCGTTTGCATAATTTTTTTTGGAGAACCGGAAGAAACCAGTTTCCATTCCATAGGTAAGAACTATTTGCAAAACTACCACATAGGCAAATAGCTCTGTTACAACACCATATTCGTGAGTAGCGAAAGTATAAGTATAAAGTGGAACAAGTAGGTAATTTAGAAATCGTCCTACAATACTGCTAAGTCCGTAAACGGCAGTTTGTCCTGCAAGTTTTTTAAGTGGATTCATATTTTTTTATTAGATTTGAGGTCTTTAGGGTGGAGGGTTTTAGGAAGGAGGATGGAGGGCGGAAAATGTTAGGATAAACGTTTTTAGGATATAGAATGGAGGGTTTTAAAGAAAAGAGCTATAAAAGTCCTCCACCCTAAAAACCTCCTTCCTTAAAGCCCTCCCTCCTAATTTCCTCCGTCCTAAAAACCTCCCTCCTAACTTCCTACTTTTTTAAAATCATTTTATAATGTTTTATATCTGCTTCAAAAAATTCGTCTCCCTGAATTTCAAAACCTTTTGTTTTATAAAAGTTTACAGCAGCATCTTGTGCGTATAAATATATTTTTTGCTTAGATGGCATAACCTCATTTACAATATGTTTCAATAGCAAATGTCCATAGGCAGAGTTTCGGTGTTCTTTAAGAACTGCCATTCTTTCTATCTTTACTCCTTCTTCTGTTTCTCGGTAACGAGCAGCTGCAATTGGTTTATCATCAACTATTAAAATAAAATGAACAGCTTCAAAATCCAATCCATCATATTCTAAATTTTTATCTACTTTTTGTTCCTCAACAAAAACAGTAAATCTTACTTCCATTGCTTTTTTAAAAAGCTCGTCCTCTCCATTAAACGAATGTATTTGTATAATCATAAATATTGAAATTTTGAAGTTTTGAAAACACTTTGCATTATTCTAAATTTTGGAACATCAAAATTTCAAAACTTGTAAAAAATACAAAAATATTTTTTTCAATCAAATAAATAAATTAATTTTGAAACTAATTTACTAAATTTTTCGTTATTACTAAAAAAACGCTTCATTGTTAAATTATTAAATTGTTTTGTAGCACTAAAAAAACTCTCTAACAGTCTAATAATAAAACTCTTTAACAATTTTAACAGTAAAACAATTCATCAATTAAATAATAATAAAATTATGTATAAAAAAATATTTTTTTTTATCGTCCTAATAATATTTAGTCTGTCTTTGGCAAAATCTCAATCACACATGGGACTTTCTGGTGGTATAAATTTTTCTCGCCTAAGTGGAGACGATAGTAGATATGAAGAAAAAATAAACAGAAAAGGCTTGTATGGTGGGCTTACTTGGGATATAAATGTAAAAAAGAGCAGAGTGTTTAGGAACACAATCATACAAACAGGAATTTTATATTCGCAACAAGGAGCAATTTATAAAAATAATTATTTTGGAGTTATTGATAGTGCAAGTATTCTAAATAATACTGACAGTATTTATTACCCTAACGCAAATGCAGAAATAACAGAAAAATTTTACCGTAAAGTAGATTATATTACAGTTCCACTATTATGGAAACAAGACTGGGGTGGAATTTACACTAAACTTGGTGTTTACGGACAAATAGGCTTATTAACAGACTCTGTTACAAACAAAATATATAGATACCCAACCCAAAAGATAATATCCAACGGAACATCTGGAAAATTTCTTGAAGATGCCATTTTTTACGACTTGGGAATAAATACAGGGCTTGGCTACCAAGTGCCAATAAGCAATGAATACGATTTTTTTATTGACTTTTCTTATAAATTTGGTTTTATGAAGGTTGATAAAAAAACATACAACTCATCAAATATCATGAGAAATAGTTTTTTTACTATAAGCACTGGTGTAATTATTTTTGGAAAAAAAAGTAGATATATAAAAAGATAACTTTTACAATGAACAGTTATCAGTTATCAGTTATCAGTAAACAGTTAGCAGTAAACAGTTAGCAGCAGTTATCAGTAAACAGTTAGCAGTTAGAAGTAAACAGTTATCAGCAGTAAACAGTTATCAGTTAGCAGTAAACAGTAAAACTATGCCCAGATAACCGATATTTACTGATAACTCCATGTAGTATGACAAAAATTTCTTAACAATGAGAAAAATATAATGTTTTGATTATGAGGTGTAAGCCAATTATTCATTAACTTAACTGTAAAAAGATGGAGAATAAAAATATATATAAAATTAGCATAAAACTTTTTTTACTAATTATTGTTATTTCCATCAGCACAAATTCCTACGCACAAGTAAAAAGTTTTATGGGATTTACTGCTGGTGGTAGCGTTTCGCAACTGAGTGGAGACAACAATAAATACAACCGAGACATCTATCGTAAAGGTGTTTATGCTGGAGTATTTTGGGATATTTATCTTGAATATCAAAACACTCTTGAGGTGGGAGGATTCTATACACAACAAGGCGGAATAAAAAAATTAGAATATAATGACGCTGGAGGTAAAAAAGTAGTATATAGTGTTAATAATCAAATAGATTATGTTATGTTCCCAATAATATGGAAACAACAATGGGGAGATGTTTTTACACAAATAGGAGTGTATGGAGAAGTGGCAATAAATGCAAAATCTGCTTGGAAAAGAGAATATTTTTATGCCGACTCAATGGAATATATATCAGGCAATTATAAAAGTTTTACTCACGAACTCCGCTTATATGACTTTGGCGGATTTTTTGGTATGGGTTACCAAAAACCCATTACCGATAACTTTGATTTCTTTGTAAACCTATCTTACCGTTTTGGATTCTTCTCAATAGAAAATATGCCAGAAAGTTCTGCCGATATTATGAAAAATAGAGTATTTACACTAAATGCTGGTATTATACTTTTTAATAAAGATAAAAGATATGCTCGCAAAAAAAGAAGGTAATATAGTAAGTTAAAAGTTATAAAGTATAAAGTTTTTTATTCTGTAAATAATCCATTGATAATCCATAAGCCCACCCCAACCCTCCAAAAGGGAGGGAGCTTTGCTTTCCCTTTGGGAAAAGTAAAAACGAAAAAAGAACTCCCTCCCTTTGGGAGGGTTGGGGTGGGCTTATCAATGGATTATTTACAGACCGAAGTTTTTTAGAAATAAATAAATCGTCCATCGTAAATATAAAAATCGTATGAAAATAGTCAATTTTTCATTTTTAATTATTTTTTCATTATTGATACTTTTATCAAGCCACTCCAAAGCCCAAAAAATAGGATTGAGAGGTGGTGGAAATATTACAACAATAATTGGCTCAGAAACACCTCCATACGTAACACCAA
This sequence comes from Bacteroidales bacterium, assembly GCA_029932195.1. Classification (GTDB taxonomy): domain Bacteria; phylum Bacteroidota; class Bacteroidia; order Bacteroidales; family JAOZQN01; genus JAOZQN01. Next base: position 21,052 of record JAOZQN010000035.1, read on the forward strand.
AATTTAGCTACAATGGAGGTATTTATGTAGAATTTCCTTATACCCGCAATTCCTCCACATTTTTAGAATTAAATTACATACAAAAAGGGGCAAAAATGCGAGATTCTATAAAAGCTTACTATGATGTTTATTACGAAGTAACAGAAAAATTACACTACATCAGCATTCCTGCAATCTACAGAATAAAATTAGGAAATAAAAAATTTGATTTATATTCCGACTGGGGACTTTCCTGCAATATTCTTGTGGATAATAAAAGAACGCTTTACGGTGAAAATCAAGGATTTCCAATTAATGTAGATGATTTTTTTTCTGAAGAATTAAAAAGATATGAAATAGATGCTATTTTTGCCATAGGAATGAGATATAAAAATACAAGTATGGATTTTAGATACAACTCCTCAATATCAAATTTATATGGAGGAGATGGTCCAATTATTGCCAGAAATAATATACTTTCTTTAAATTTTGCTTTCCAGATACATAAAATAGTTCAAAAAACAGGATACAAATGGTAAGTAAATGAGTTGAGTGTGTAACATATCGGGGGAGTTTGGTTGCAAGTTACATGTTACAGGTTTCGCAATGCGATTATAAATTATAATTTGTTGTAATTATTTTTCATGTTTATTATAAAAAACGACTACTCTTGTTTCGTTTTGCGAAACTTGCAACCTGCAACTTGTAACACTTCCCCCCAATATGTTACACACTCAAATGAGTTTTGAGTTTTTAATTTTCTGATTATAACGGATTTTGTTGAAATTGTAATAACTTTATTTATAATGA